>CAZXYA010000104.1:0-20237 GCA_964644655.1 uncultured Saprospiraceae bacterium
TCCCGAAGGGTCGGGACAGGTTTAGTACTGGAAATAAGCCCTAAGGTGCAACGCACCGACCACATTTTACACTTTTTTACAAAGGTGGTCGGTACGCTGTACCTTAAAAAAGTAGCTAAAAACTAGATACAAAGGTGGTCGGTGCGCTGTACCTCAATCTATCATTTTCAAATTGCCATCTTTTTGCGGTTAATAATTGTTGTTTATCAAGTTTAGAGGGGGGCATATTCTTAATGGTAAATGTATATAGTACTTAGGGAGTAGGCAAAATATAACCTGCCAGTTTTGCGGCTTTAGTTTGTCCTTCTTCTTCGTTAGAAAAATACTCATTATGCAAAGGCATAACTCCGTTTTTTCTGCCTTGAATAAGAACAAACTAAAACCACACTTACTGGTACTTTATTTATTTCCTACTCCCTTACAACCTTTATTATCAAAATATCTAACTTTTGTAAGGTAAGAAGAATCTACTATGCAGATTGATTGTATTAATTCGGGGTGTTAAGAGGTTTAATAGTACGATTTTGGTTTAGGTATTATTATAAGAAGTAAGAACAAAGGTAGGTAGATGGAACCAAAACTAATGTTAAATTCAAGACAATTTGCAGGGATAAAAACAGGTGATATACCAAAATTAGATAAGCAAAATAGGCCTATTCTTTTCGAAAAAATGTTACTTAATTTTCCACTTTATATAGGAACGCAGACTTAGGATTTAAGACTTTTCTTTTGGAGTAGGCATATTATTAGTCTTTTGTTGCTCTATTTTTAATCGTTTGTTTTCTTGTAACATTTTGGTAATCATCCATGCTAGTTGACCATTGACACTACGAAATTCATCCGCGGCCCATTTTTCAACTGCTTTCATGGTTTTTTCATCTATTCGCAGCGCAAAGCTTTTTTTAGGCATTTTAAAAGGTTAAGAGGTTAAGAGGTCTAAGATATAGAGGTACAAAGGCGGTCATTACCTACCTTTGTACCTTTTAGCCTGTGTATCTATGCACCTATTTTACGGATGCAAAGTTCCAGAATTAATAACAGGGGTTGCTTCTTTATCAGAACAAAGCACGACCATTAAATTATTAACCATAGTTGCTTTTTGTTGTTCATCTAAGTCAATTACTTGTTTTTTGGATAATTCATCTAAGGCAATTTCTACCATACCAACAGCTCCTTCTACAATTTTAAAACGGGCAGCAACAATGGCTTCTGCCTGTTGCCTTTTTAGCATGGCACTAGCAATTTCGGGAGCATAAGCCAAATACCCAATTCTAGCTTCTAGCACCTCTATACCTGAAATAGCGAGCCTTTCTGATAGTTCTGCTTCCATCGCTTCATTTACTTCTTGCATGCCAGAACGAAGCGTTATTTCTGATTGGTCATCATCAAAGTTATCATAAGGATAAGAACCTGCTAATTTTCTAACCGCAGCATCGGTTTGAATTCTTACAAAACTTTCATAAAAATCTACATCAAAAGCCGCTTTATAAGTGTCTTTGACTCGCCATACTAAAATCGAACTAATCAAAATGGGATTACCTAATAAATCATTTACTTTGATTTTTTCACTATCAAAATTTCTTGCTCTTAGTGAAATGCCTTGTTTAACATAAAAGGGATTGGTCCAGAAAAAACCATTCTTTTTGACAGTACCTTTATATTCACCAAATAAAACTAAAACTTTAGAATCATTGGGGTTCACAAAGAAAAAGCCTTTGACGATTAGTAAAAATGCTGCAAATCCTACTGCTAAAAAAATAGGATTGAGTTCATTGACTAAAGTGTAAAATACTCCTGCAATAAGGGCTACCAAAAGTAACAGCATTGGGTATCCAGAGATTGGATTATTTATTCGTTCTTGCATAATGATAGATTTTGATATTAAAATGATGTCATAAAACTATCATTATTGTACCTTGTATAATAATTTTATCGACGATTTCTAGAAAAAAGAAGATTAAAGGGGAAATTAGGCTTAATTTGAAGGGGTATCGGTTGTCGGTTATCAGTTGTCAGTTTAGGTTGGACCGAACTATAACTGGTAACCGACAACTGAGAACTCTTTCAACCTGTCAGGAATTATCAACTTCAACATCAAATAAAAAATAGGGCGACTGTAGAAAACAGTCGCCCTATTTGGAGATTTAATTGAATCTAATTTTATACCGAATATATCTATCGAAGCAAAGCCACATCTCCTCGATAGAGCAATCTTTGTCCATCGATAAACTCAACTTCTACGATATAAATATAAACACCTTGATTGGCTGGTTCTCCTTTTAATTGACCATCCCATACTTGTATGATTTGTCCTATGCTTTCAATTCTGACTGTCCCAACATCTGCTACGATGGCCCCCCAACGATTGAACACCTGAGCATAGTTGATTTGAGAAACACCACTACCTGTAAATACGGAGAAGCGATCATTTGTATCAAAACCTCTATTATTTGGAGCGAATACATTTGGGATGTACACATTTCTATTTTTATCTACTTCAACGGTGATACTCCCTTCAGACATACAGCCATTAATGTCCGTTACAAAAGCAGTATACGTGGTATTATCTAATGGATTAACGATTGGATTGTCACATGGATTATTGCTACACAAAAAAGCAGTATCTATTGGTCCACCATTCTGTGCCCAGAAAATATCTTCAATGGGGGCATCTCCGCTAATTTCTAAATTCAAACTAATGCTACTACCTAAATCAACTTCTACTAAACTTTCTGCAAATCCAACCTCAAGTGGCCGAGGTTGTGGAATCGTAATTAAGGTATCGACTCGACAATTAGTGGCATCAAATAAGGAAATTAAGCGTTCTCCTCCAAATTCGGTAATGGTCTCTACCGTTGGTCGGGCAGGTGAATTATCTACAGAAAAACTATACTCATTACCATTACCGCCTGATAAAGCACTTACTCTAATTCCCGTTTGGAAACCATTACATTGAATAGGATCCCATTCTATTAGCGCTGTAATCGGAGCTGGTGTTGCTACAGTATAGGTAGTAGAGGCAGTACAGCCCTCAGAATCTTCAATATCAATGACATAAGGACCAGGCGCTAAACCAGCAGCAGACGGTCCTGTCGATACGTTATCTGTCCAAGTATAGCTTAATGGTTGACCTTGGTTACCTCCTGTTGCAATAACTGTAATTAAACCATTTAAATCTCCTGCACAAATCACATCATTAGTATTATCAAGATCAATCATTGCAGCCAAAGGTGCCTCAGGTTGGGCAACCTCTAAATTCTCTATGGCTATACAATTATTCATATCTGTAATCGTGATGCTATAAATATCTGCGGCTAATCCTGTCCGTACTATTTCATTGCTTCCATCTGACCAAGTAAAGAAATAGTTTGGTGTGCCACCAATAGCAGCAATAGTTGCGGCGCCATCTTCATCTCCAAAACAAGTAACAGGGCTAAGACTAAGGTTGGCTAGATCTAACTCCAGTCTATCTGGACTAGGAATATCAACAGAATCAACAATTTCACATTGACCATCTGAAACGCTTAATGCCTGCATGCCTGCACAAAGACTACTAGAGCTAAATGCATCTGTAGCAGTAATACTTTCTCCTGTTGACCCCCACGTAAAGGTAAAAATACCACCACCTGCACCTTCATATTCGGCAGTAGCACTGGCAAAACCATTACAATCTGCTGGGTCTACCGTATCAAAACAAGCTACGCCTGTAACATTGGCTAAATCAAAAGTCACCTCTATTCTGGGTATATTATTTAAGGTAATCGTTGTATCAAATGGACAATTATTAGCATCCTCTACGGATAATATATAATCTCCAGAGGTTACATCCATTAATGTAGAAGTATTACCAACTGGATTATTTCCATCGACTGCAGTCCATTGCAAATCATAAGATTCTCCAACCATACTAGGCATTCCCCCTATGATATTAACAGATACGGCTCCATCAGTAGCACCAAAACAAGGTTCTGTAAAATCAATCGCACTTGTTTGAATAGCTGCTGGGGCACTTACAATAGCGGTATCTACCGTTGCACATCTATCGGAGTCAATAATCGTAACAATGAAAGTATCTGGACTCACATTAAAAGCTTCAGGAGCATCTAAATTTGGATCATGCGACCATTGATATTCCGCTATGGTTACTCCTGAACGACCGGGTACGGCAATTACTTGTAAATCTCCTAAATCTGTAGCACAGTTTAACATGGCATCTTCAAAGAATTGAACTTCTGGTGGAGGAGGTGTGCCAATTACCGTATCTACTGTTGTCACACAGCCATTATTATCATTAACTGTTAATCGAATTGGAGCTGCATCTAAACCTGTTGCAGTCGCTGTATTTTGTAAGACCATACCTGCTGTATCACTCCATACATATAGATAGTCTCCATCAGGTGTTCCGCCCGTCACAGTAGCTGTAGCTATACCATCCGGTGTAGGTAAATCACAAGACGTAAGCGGTGTAATAGCTATACTTTCAATTAATAAAGAATCTGGCTCAGTTATTTCAAAAGTTTCAACAGCTTGGCAACCCATTAAATCAGTATTCGTCAAGGTGACGGAATAAGATCCTGGTGCTAAATCATTCGCTAAACTTTGTCTAAATAGAGAATTGTCTACATTAACTACATTTGGTGACCAGGTAAAATTAAAATCGCCATTTGGTGGAGGTCCACCAACACCTGCTGAGACATCAATACTACCATTAGCAAAATTAAAACATTGCACATTATTCAATGCAGATACATTAATAATCAATTCTCGTTCCGCCATCAAATCAAGGGAATCTATTACGGAACAGCCACTATCATCAGTTATCGTATAAATATATGTGCCAGAAACAATATTATTATTTAAAGCCATATCATTTCCATCAGACCAAGCAAACTGAAAAGGGGTGTTTCCACCAGTTATATTGCTTAGGTCTATTGCACCATCTGCTACGCCTGAACAAGTAGGCATTACTTGGGTAGGAGTTACTGCAATAGCTGCAGGTTGTCCCAAGAACCCTCCTGGGTCATTGACAGTACAACCATTATTAGAGGTCACAATAACTTCATAGTTACCAGTAGAGAGTCCAGTAGCTTCTCTTTCTGTGGAAATAGTATCTCCATTCGCATTATCAATCCATATAAAGGTGTAATTACTTAAATCGGTGAGTGTTTCACTATTTAAAAAGACATCTACGCCCATTATACCATCACTATCACCATTACAAGTAGGTTGAGCAATAGGAACAGAGATTACCCCTAAATTGGCTTCTTCAATCGTAATAGGACCAAGTCGTCCTGTAAACTTTCTATCTGCACCAATTCCACCGTCAAATATTTCATAAATATAATCTCCTGGTGCTAAATCGATAACCGTCCCAATACCATCTTGCTCGTTTATCATAATAGGTCCATCCACAATGCCATTTTCATTAATCCATGTTAATTCATAAGGAGGAGTACCGCCTAAGACTTGAATAGAAAAGCTACCATTATCTTCTCCAGGACAAGCATTCTTAAGCGAATCTGAAAGTACTAAGGTATTTAGTGCATCAGGATCGGTTATAATGATAGGTGGACATTGATTGGCTGGGTCAGCAGGAAAAGTTAGCTCAGTAGCACTTCCATCACTATTTGCTATAGTAACATCAGGTAAATTATTAGAATTCGGTCGAGGATCAGATGAACAGAATTCTATCATCGTTGACCCTGATCCTACACTTATTGGTTCAAAACAGATACTAAATAATATGGTGCCATCAGGGTAGTCGATTCCTTTGCTAATATCTTGAGCGAAGAAACTAGGGATAAGCGCTCCACCTTCTACATCGTTAAAAAGCCATGTTCCATCAATTGGATTAATGACTTGGATAAAATTCAATACCGCAGTATCCCAACAGATAAAAAAGAGACTACCTACAATACTATCAAAATTTTGAGCCGTAACATCTATGCAAAATTCTTGACCAACGGTAGCCCCAGCGGGACATTCCATAACTATATCTACTGGATTGTCCGGTGCTTCGAACTGATCCATTACAATAGTAGTGTTAATGCTACAACCTCTACCATCTGATAAAGTGATGCTATAAGTTCCAGGAGAAGGAACATTGATTTCAGGAAAGCCGCGATGTGTTAATTCGCCGTTTATTACATTACCACGAATATTTGGATCTGCTATATTAACTATTTCAATAGTATAATTTTGGGTATCATCAAATTCAGGTAAGCCACCAGCAATATTTAATCGAGTTCGACTTCCATTCCCTCCAAAAGGATAGGTTATATTAATAAATTCTATAGGATTTAAATAAACCACCGAAAAACTTTGATTAAAATCTATAGAAACACAGGGACCATTAGGATTACCTTCATATATAGATCTATCATCAACAATTCCATCAAAAGAAATTGGTGCAAACCACCATTCAACAGGTTCTCCATTATTAGTCGCTTGTGGGGCGCCCAAATTTCTAAAAGTGGTAGTACCACTAAAAGGATCATCAAAATCAATGGCTAACATCAAATCTCCAGAAGTGTTTGGATTGCCAAGCAAACAAAAATCTCCTAAAATGGTCGAGATATCTGGTCCATCAATCCCTGTACCGTTGGCACCAGAATTTGGATCACATTGATAAACCGCAAAACCGACCCCTGCTTGGGTAGTCATATCGGGATCACCATTTAATATAGCACCATTGCCAATATCAAAAATATCAAAAGAGTCATTGGCACAAAGAAAAATTCTTTCTCCAATGCCTGGCAAAGAATTACTGCTGCCATCTACGCTAGGAACAGTCCCAAAAGTAATTGGTCCACCAAGGGTATTATCATCACATTGGACTCTAGACGAAGCGTTATTGCCTTGACGTAGATTAATTTTAGTAGTTCGAAGATCTTGTGCCATAGCAGAAATGACAAAACACAAGGATAATGCAAAAGGGATTATGCGTTTACACATAAAATGGTGTGATTTAAAGGACAAAATTGGTTGAAATTATATTATTTGATACTTTAATTTTCAGCTTCAATATCAACTTCAATCTTTTACGAAAGTAGTTAGAAATTGAAAATTATAAATTGACAATTGAAAATTAATCAATCACCTAATCATTGGATTTTTAGGAACGATAAAAAGAACGTCCACTAATACCTTTTATTGTTTCTAAAATAAGGTATTCCGAGGAATGTCAGCTATCCGTAATTTGTAAAAACGGTGGAAAATCCGTAGGGGTACACTAATTATCAAATTAAAAATATTTTAACCCATTTTTAATTGATTATTAAGTGTCTGTAAAGATGTATTGTGGATAATTAAACAGGTTTGAATAGGATGAAATGCTAATAGTTTGCAAAAATAGTTTTTTTTAATATTTGTTGCAGGGCTTTGTGAAAATAATTTTGGGTTTGTCAGGTATGCGGCAGAGGAGAAATTTTCAAAGCGACTAAAATTTGGATACTTCCTTGAAAATTGGGAACTTGTGATAATTAATAAAGTTTAAAAAATAGAGATATGAAAAAAATTGGAATCACTATTATCGCATTTGCTGCATTGACTATTGGGTATTTATACTTTTGTGGTTGTTGTCCAGAAACTTGTTGCACAACCTCCTCTACTTCTTGTAAGGTAAGTGATAAAATGGATGGTGCTCCCACTTATAAGTTAACAACAATGGATGTAGAATAGATAACACCTAAAATATGGGAAAATCAACAAAAAGAGAATTGTCTAAATTTCTCAAACAAAGTAGTAAGGCTGAATTGGAAAAAGAGGTCAAAAAACTCTACGATAAATTTAGTGAAGTTAAAAAATTCTATGAAATAGAATTTACGACAGATACGACTAAAATAGTCAAGGAATATAAAAAGAAATTATACAAAGCGTATTTTACCACCAGAGGCGCCCCTGGAAAAGGAAGCAGTAATACCAGTAGAAAGATTATTACAGACTTTAAAAAGATCTCCATTTTTCCTAAAGATGTCATCGAACTTTTGTTGTATCGAGTTGAACTAATGATGGATTTTGCAAGTTATGGCGATTTAAATGAAGCTTTTTATAATTCTTTAACCCGTTCTTTTGATGAAGCTTGTCAACTAATTGCAGGAGAACGTTTAGAAGAGGTTTTTAAGAATAAGTGTGAACGACTAATGCAAGATGCTTACAGTGTAGGTTGGGGAGTTTATGGTGCTATGGAATATAGTTATAGTCAAGTGATGTAGTATTCAAAATTTGTCAACTATTTTTGGGTAAAAAATCATGAATCCATCTAAATAAAAATATGCCAGATTTATGATTTGGTTTACATGTCCCGATTATATTTAGGCTCTTAAGCCGTATTGAAAATCAACAAATTGTCGATACCTGCCTGCCGGCAGGCAGGATTAGAAATGTCGATAAATTTTTAAATTTCAATCTCAACCTCAAATTCAATCTCAATTCCTGCCATAGGTGGCTTAAATCTTGAAGTTGAGGTTGCACTTGAAGTTGAGATTTATTTAGTACTCAATCCTTAATCTTCCGAGCCAACCGAAATTCCGACCCTTCCTTCCATTGTGGATAAATCGCTTCATTGGCTAATCTTTGTCCCATAGAAAAATATAACTGAGCATCTTCTACTGCACCCGTTAAATCCCAATCAGCGGAATATTCATCACTTGGTTGATGGTAATTAGCTTTAGTGTATTTATCTGCTTGTTCTTTCGCATAAGCCTTCCCTTTTAACCGATGATCATAACGGCCTGATCCATAAAACGCGGGCACACCAACTTTGGCAAAATTAAAATGATCTGAACGGAAAAAATATCCTTTTTCGGGTTGTTGGTCTGCAATAACATAACGGCCTTGTTTTTTAGCTTCCGCCGCCGCTAGTTCGTCTAATTCAGAATGCCCCATTCCTGTAATCGTTAAATCTTTCATCGAACCGAGGACATTCGCCCCATCTTTATTTAAATTGGCAATCGTTTTGTCCAAAGGGTAAATGGGGTTTTCTGCATACCATTGGGAGCCTAACAAACCTTGTTCTTCGGCAGTAACTGCTAAGAAAATAATGGACCGTTTAGGTTTTTCTTTAGCTTCCGAAAATGCTTTGGCAATCGCCATAAAAGTAGCCATTCCACTTGCATTATCCAATGCGCCATTATAGATAGAATCGCCATTGACTACAGGACCAATACCAATATGGTCCCAATGGGCTGTATAAATGATGTATTCATCCGCTTTTTCTGTGCCTGGAATAACACCAATAACATTATTCGATAACTGTTTTTCAACTTCAACTTCCATCGAATGATCAAAAGTCAGCCCCATTGGTGTTGGTTGAAAATCTTTTGCCATTGCTTTTTCTAGCATATTTTTTCCTTCTATAGTCGAATTTGTAAATAATTGCCGAGCAGCAGTACTAGTAATCCATCCTTCAAATGCACAGCGAGATAGGCCATCATCTGGTGTTTGTAAAGATTGCAGACCTCCTGTCCAACTACTTTGAACCACAAACCAAGGATAACCTGCTGCGCCTGTTTCATGGATAATTAAGATACCTGCTGCCCCTTGTCGAGCAGCTTCTTCATATTTGTAAGTCCAGCGACCATAATAAGTCATTGTCTTCCCTTTAAATAAAGTACTATCCTCTGAATAATAACCTGGGTCATTGACAAAAACAACGGCTGTTTTGCCTTTCATATCTATGCCTTCATAATCGTTCCAACCATATTCTGGTGCGACGATGCCAAATCCACAAAAGACTAATTGGGAATTATTGACTTCAATCGTTTCTTGCAACCGTTGAGTAGAAGTAACAATGTCTTTTTTAAATTGTAAGGATACTGTTTTTTCACTTCCTTTTACCGACACTAAATCTTCGGGGGTGGCATTAATTGTTGCTAACGGGACTTCTTGAAAGTAAGTATCACCATTACCGGGCTGCAAGCCTAATTTTTTAAATTCCTGTTGGATATAATTAATGGTCAATGGTTCTGCGGCGGTTCCAGGCATTCTACCCATATAAGTATCCGAGCCTAATTCAGCTAATACATTTTGTAAGTAGGTCGAATCAATTGTTGTAGTTGAAGCTTGTTCACCAGCAGATTGTTGTTGACAACTGGAAATTGCCACAAAAAATGTGGAAATTATAAAAAAAATAAAAATATTATTATAATTCATATTGTTGTTTTGAAAATTATTTTTATCTTGTTTTCTAGAATGAAAAAACCCCCATTTTATTGACTTCCCTCCAATTCTACTACACTCATATATTAAAAAAGAAAGCTACACATATACTAAATCAAGTATTGGTTTTAAGGATAAGGAATACTGAAAAAATAAATTTACAAGTTTGAAATTATAAACGTACTGATTGTCAGGACGTTTTCTGATTTTAATTTGCATTTTAATTTTAATTGATTCCTAGTTAGAACCATACTTAAAAAACTGAAGAACAAATTTAGCGAAAAAAAATAATTGAGCGAATTATAAAAGATACTTACGAAAATAGTTGGTGCTAATTGGATGAAAATTGCTGATAGATTATATTCATTTAATTAAAGTTGATTATTTACACTAAGTAATATATTGGGAGGCGTTGCTACAATTATTATAAACACAAACATACATGAAACTTGAAGACATCAGAATCCAAAAAAAGGTAGCTCAATTTTGGAGTTGGTTTCTTAAAAATGAACCATTACTTTATTACGGTACAGAACATAAAGATAGAAGAAGAGAGGTATTACAGAAAGTAAATAAACAACTTAAAAAATTAAATAAACATTTAGTCTTTGAGCTAAGTCCTATTTTGGAAGGCGAATTAAAAGAATTCATTGTTTCCGCTGATGGAATTAAGGAAGCATTTAAACCCGTACAACAGTTAATTAAATATGCACCCAAGCATCCCAATTGGCAGTTTATCGCCTTTCGCCCAAGATTAGAAAGTAATGAGTTGTCTATTTCTATGGGAGCGATTGATTTTAGTTATGATGACTTGTTTTTTCGCTATGTCCAGACCGATAAGGAATTTGGGATAGAATTAAATGTCCGAAATTTTAACCAAACTGTTTGGGAAAAGAATGCCCTTTTCATTTTACTAGATGCCCTTATTGGAGAATACGACGCCGCTACGGAGATTGATTGGGTAGAATGGACAGTTTTGGATGAGACAGAAGCCGATGAATTATTTCCTTTTGTAGAATTGCGCGAATTAGTGGATGAGCGGAAGCGGAAACGGGTTTGATACAGAACGATGAACTATAAATGATGAACGATGAATTCGTTAAATTGAATAGATATAGAGCGTAGTAAAATAAAGTAATAAAAATCCGTTGGGAAACCTAATCCGTTGGGGAAAAAACACGCCCAACGGATTAGGTTTCCCAACGGATTTTAGATGTATTATTAAAATAAATAATGTCAATTTTTAATTTGATGCTCTATAATACGCCAAACACCAAACAAACAACATCTTATCTATGAAATTAAAAATCAGTAGATAATAGATGACAAATGAAAACCTACCTAGAATTTTCTTAAAAAGTTTCCGTCAAGCATGGCAGTCCTTATTCGCCAATAAATTGCGTAGTTTTTTGTCCTTATTAGGCATTACTATTGGCATCTTTTGCATTATAGGCGTATTGTCTGCGGTAGATTCACTAAAAGATAATATTGTTTCCAGTTTTGATGCTTTAGGGCAAGATGTTATCTATGTTAATCGCTTTTCATGGACAGAAGACCCTATGGGAAATTATTGGAAATGGAGGAAAAACCCACAGCCTTCCTATAAGGATTTTAAAGCTATTCAAACCAAAGTTAAAGGGGCTAAATTAGTTGGGTATTATGTCAATATTGGTCAAAAAATGGTTAAGTATAAATCCAAAGCTATTGATTTCTCCTTGTATTTAAGCATAGAGAATATAATAATTGGGCTAAGTGTATCTATTTTTACAGGTATTTTAGCAGGCTTTATTCCAGCTTATCAGGCAGCGAAAATGAATCCTGTAGTTGCCATGAGAAATTAAAATTGCAAAACTTTTTGATTCAAATTTAATCTTTATCAACTTTTTTGTGTATCTTTAATAATAGAATTCTATGAGAAAAACACAAACCCTTCCAAAATGGAACTCCAATTTGATGAACATGGACTCATTACGCCAAAAAAAATTATTGAATTGTCTTTGGTTGACTTTGAACGTATCTTTGTGAAAGAGCGAACAGAAACGGTGCATCGACAAAAGATTTTTGAGGAATACTTAAGGCATAATGAACAGATTCAAAAAGAGATAGGACCGATACTTTTTCAATTTTTGAATGGCAGTTTTACTACTTTGAAAGCTAAACCGAATGATATTGATGTTGTTTCTTTTATTGATTATCGGGTTTTTAGAGGACAAGAACAAAACATAAGTAGTTTAATGGAAGCTTGGAAAGCAAAAGGAAGTGTTGATGGTTATATTTCAGCAAGAAGTTATCCTGGTCATCCACATTTTATTTTAACTCAATTAAATTACGAGTATTGGAAAGACCTTTTTACACAGACCAAACCGAATAATGAAAATCAACGTTTTCTTAAGGGATTAATTAAAATTAATTTTTATGAAGAATGAACCTTATTTAGTGATTTCAAAAATTGAAATAATAGAAAAAACTGATATTTTGATTAATCAACTTAGAGAAATAAAAGATGATCCTCTAGGAAAAGGTATGATTAAAGAAATGGAGCGTAAGAAAAGACATTTAATTGAAGAACTTTTATTAGAGATGATAAAAGCTGGGTTTGCTTATACACAATTTAAGCAATTATATGAAAAAATATTCTCCTATTTAGAATCTGGTAAAAATATCGTAATTCAACCAAAAGATATTCAAAAAAGCGTAAATCGAGCCACCAAATTTTTAGAGCCATCAACTTTATAATTTTAATCAGAAACTACACACCATTAAATGAAAGTCTGCATAGCTGAAAAACCTTCCGTAGCTAGAGAAATAGCCTTTATCATAGGCGCAAAATCCAGAAAAGATGGCTATTTTGAAGGAAATGGCTATGCGGTGACTTGGACTTTCGGGCATTTATGTACCTTAAAAACACCCGATGATTATAAGCCTGAATGGAAAAAATGGGCCTTACCTACCTTACCACTTCAACCAGAAAAATTCGAGACAAAATTAATTACCAATAAAGGGGTCAAAAAACAATTTGGCGTCATCAAGAAATTATTCAAAAAGGCATCGGTAGTCATCAATTGCGGAGATGCAGGGCAGGAGGGAGAATTGATTCAACGTTGGGTGATGAACCAAGCCAAATATAAAGGGAAAGTATTGCGATTATGGATTTCTTCCCTAACACCTGAAGCGATTCGAGCGGGCTTTAAAAATTTGCGGAATGCGACCAACTACGATAACCTTTATTATGCAGGCTTTTCTAGAGCGATTGGCGATTGGTTATTGGGTATGAATGCAACTCGCTTATATACCTTAAAATATGGTGGATTTAAACAAGTTTTATCGGTCGGTCGAGTACAAACCCCTCCTTTGGCGATGTTGGTTGAGCGACATACGACCATTATCAATTTTGTCCCGAAAGATTATTGGGAATTACAGACCAGTTATCGAGATACGCAATTTAACTGTGAATCAGGTCGATTTTATAAAAAAAAGGAGGGTGAAACGTGGTTACAACAAGTTGAAAACAAGCCTTTTGAAATCTTAGATTTTAGCAAAAAGAAAGGCAAAGAAGCACCTTGGCGTTTATTTGATTTGACCAGTTTGCAAGTGCATTGTAATAAACGATTTGGCTATTCAGCGGAGAATACGCTAAAATTAGTACAGTCTTTATATGAGAAAAAAGTAGTCACTTATCCAAGAGTAGATACCACTTATTTACCGAATGATGTCTATCCAAAGATTGCAGGTATTTTGGGCAAGTTGACCAATTATAGCCAATTTACCCAACCGCTTTTAGGTCAAAAAATCCGTAAATCTGGGAAGGTTTTTAATGATAAAAAAGTCACCGATCACCATGCGATTATTCCCACAGGCGTACAGAAAAACTTACCGCTGACTGAGCAAAATGTCTATGATGCCATTGCTAGACGATTTATTGCGGCTTTTTATCTCGATTGTATTGTCGCTAATACGGTAGTTATTGGCGGCGTAAAAAAAGAAGGAGATTTTGATAAAAATAGGGTAGTGGAGACAGAAGAAACGGAGCCGAAAAAAACGAAAAAAGATAATTTTCCCAATCATATTACTTTCAAGGCAACAGGTAAAGAGATATTAGAACCAGGTTGGCGAATATTATTTCCTAAACCGCCTAAAAAGACGACTTCTTTAGTCAAAAGAGAAGTTGATACGGATAAAAAAAAGAACGAAGAACGTATTTTACCTACTTTTAAAGTTGGCGAAAATGGACCACATTTACCTGAATTGTTAGCAAAACAAACCAAGCCACCTAAATATTATACGGAAGCAACTCTATTAAGAGCGATGGAAACAGCAGGCAAACAAGTAGAGGCTGAGGAATTAAGAGAATTGATGAAAGCCAATGGGATTGGTCGACCGTCCACTAGAGCAAATATTATTGAAACTTTGTTTAAAAGGCGGTATGCTCAACGAAAAAAGAAACTGATTATTCCAACAGATATGGGCGTACAATTGATAAATACCATCAAAAATGATTTGCTTAAATCCGCAGAATTAACAGGGCAATGGGAAAAACAATTAAGGGATATTGAACAAGGAGCATATACCGCCCAACATTTTATTGCAGGTATGCGGAAAATGGTGACAGATTTGGTCAGCGAGGTATCCGCAGATAGAGATACTCCTCGTTTAGCGCCTATTACTAGGCAAGTAAGTCGAGGTGGTAGCATCGGCAATAAGGATAGCAAGCGAACGAGTACTTTAGGCAAAAAGCGAAAATCCCCCAAGAAAAAAGTAGCGATTGATGAAATGACTTGCCCGAAATGCAATCAAGGTAAATTATTAAAAGGCAAAGCAGCTTATGGTTGTAGTCATTGGAAAACGGGCTGTTCTTTTCGCTTGCCTTTTAGTTTTAAAAATAAAGAAATTCCCCAATTACAGTTGGTTCGATTAGTAGAGTATGGTTCGACAATTCAATTAAGAGGATTTGAAGAACATGGACGGAAGCAAAATGGTAACTTGTTATTCAATGACCAATTTGAATTATATTTAAAACCCAAAACGAAATATAAAGCAACGCCCTTTAAAAAGGCGGATAGAAAGAAAGCTAAATTGGCAAAAGCTGCGCAAAAAGTAGCAAAAAAATCAACCATTCCTGATAAGATTACTTGCCCATTGTGCAAAAAAGGGACTATCCTTAAAGGCAAAACTGCCTATGGCTGTAGTGCTTGGAAAACGGGCTGTGATTTTCGATATACTTTTGAGGCTATTCGAACTAAAGCAAGTGGGAAGGCTTTGACTAAGGAATTGGTTTGGGCTATCTTAACGAAATAATTTTTTCGACACGGAAGGACACGGTTTAAGGTTATGATTTTTTATGTTCTAAGGAATTGGAAATAATTAAGTTAGGGAACAGGTAAAATATAACCTACCCATTTTCTCGTTCTTTTTCCTTTATTCTGCGTTAAAAATACTCGTCAGAACTACGGCTATGACTGCGTTTTTTGACTTGACTAAAGAAAAAATAACTTCCTAAAATTTGGGTAGCTTATTTATTACCTGCTCCCTTAACAACTTTGTAAAGTAAAATTAAGCTCTATTCGTCAAAAACTATGTGTACTTTATGCACTTTGTTTACTATGTGATAAAAAGATGTTAGATTATTTTTGTCATATTATTTAAAAAAACATAATAATTCATATTTTAAAACCGTGTCTCTCCGTGTCAAAAAGCACTCATTACTCTACTTTTAAAGCCTTGATAGGATTCGCCCGAGCCGACCGAAAAGTATGATAACTAATTGTCAATAAAGCAATCACCATCGCTAGGAAACCACCTAACAAAAAGACTAGTGGATTGATGTCAATACTATAAGCAAAATTATCTAACCAACCATTCATAAAGAAGTAAGTAAAAGGGCTAAAAGCCAAGAAAGCAATACCAATCATCGTGGCAAAATTCTTAGATAAATCCGTCATAATTTGAGGTATAGAAGCGCCCAAAATTTTACGAATCCCAATTTCTTTAATTTTCCTTTCCGTAGTGATGGCAGCCAAACCAAATAGGCCCATACAAGCAATAAAAATAGCTAATAAAGCCATAATACTAACGACTGATTCCATTTGTTGGTCGGTATCATAGAGTTTGGTAAAATGCTCATCTAAAAAGGAATAATCAAAGGGAGTGCTAGGCACTTGTTCCGTCCATACTCGTTCTACGGCAGCAATGGCGGCAGGAATATTTTCACTACTAATTTTGACGGACAATTCATCATAGCCCCAATCGGGATGAACAACCATCGCTAGTGTATTAATTTCATAGTGTAAGGAGTTAAAATTAAAATCTTCGACTACGCCAATTATAGTTCCTAATGAATCATCTTCATACCAAGCATGTCCAGCGGATATACCAACAGGGTCAACTAAATTCATTTCATCGGCAAATGCTTCATTGATAATAAAAGCATAACCATTATCTCTAGCATATTCTTTAGAAAAACCACGCCCTTGTTTGACTTTTATGCCATACACCTCTAGATAATCGTAGTCAACATTGACATTACTTGGGGTCATATTTTGAATAGAATCCGTTCGTAATTTAAAGCCCCATTGGTGGAAATTATTCCCCATTCGTTGTCCCGATGCCGTCACTCCTTTAATGAGATTATTAGTCAATAATTCTTGTTTGATAACCTTAAACTTTTCATTTGCCTCGCCATTCATACCCATCAACATCATATGATCTTTATCAAAACCAATATCTTTATTTTGAATAAACCCTAGTTGCTGGACCACAATTAAGGTACTGACAATCATAGCAATAGCTAAACCAAATTGAATGACCACTAGAGCACTACGAAAAACAGATTTATTATTTTTAACATCCCCTCCTCTCAATACTTCCACCGGATCATAAGAAGCTAAATAGTAGGAAGGATAAATGCCTGCTAAAAATCCGAGTCCAATGGTTATTAAAAAGCCACCGATCAATAGTAGTGGGTGTTCCAAGAAATACCCCATTGATAAAGTTCGACCAATTAATTGATTTAAAAAGGGCATAAAAGCCCAATCAATAATCAGGGCTAAAGTAAATGCCACAGCGCCTAAAAGCATAGACTCTACTGCAAATTGAGCAAATAATTGGTGTTTGAGTGCCCCAATAGACTTTCTTACCCCAATTTCTTTCCAACGATGAGATGCTCTTGCTGTCATCAAGTTCATGAAATTAAAACCAGCAATGAGTAGGATAAAAAAGCCAACAATAGCAAAAATATCTAGGTAAGCGCCATTAAATTTTCGATAGTTTTGATAATCGTGTTCAATGTCCATGGAGGTCAAATGAACATCCGTTAGCCGTTGGAAAAATATTTTATAAAAATCATTAACAGTTTGTCCGCTATCCTCATCAGGTGGCATAGAGCGAAGTAAAAAATCAGGCATTTTACTTTCTAAATTCGCTACATCTGTCCCTGCATCAAATAGCAAATAAGTATTTAAAAAATTACTGCCAAATTGATTATCGAAATTGGGATTATCTTTTTTGAAAGTAGGGATAGAGAGGAGCAAATCATATTGTAAATGCGTATTTTCTGGCGCATTTTCAATAATACCAGTCACCTTAAAATTTTCGTCTCCATATTTTAGCGATTCACCAATTGCATTATTATTTCCAAAAAACTTATTGGCTGTTTCTTCACTTAATACCACCGTATTTGGCTCATTCAAGGCAGTTGCTCGATCGCCTTGTAATAATTGATAATCAAATATTTGTAAGAAAGTGCTATCAACGGCGACTGTTTTTTCTATTAATAAACGTTGGTCTCCTTTTTCAAATAATTGTTTACCTCTGCCCCAAAAACGGGTATAATTTAAGATTTCTGGATAATCTTTCTGCATATTGGGTCCCATCCCAGGCATAGATAAGGCTACTTTTTGGGTATTTGTACCTGGGAAACTTTGGACTTCATCTAAACGATAAATTTGATCTTTCTTTTCATGAAAAGCATCAAAACTTCGTTCATCTCGAATGAATAAATAAATGAGTAGGCAGGCAGCAATTCCTAAGGCAAGGCTAAAAATATTAATAAAAGTAACTAGTTTATTCTTAATGCCATTACGCAGGGCAACTTTGAGGTAATTTTTAAACATTGGGTGTTCGTTGGTCGGTGATTTTAATGACTACTTTGAGAAAGACCAGAACATTGGAAAAAAGTTGCAGGATACTTTTAAGGGATAGAAATACCAATCTGTATTATCTATTCAATATGATTGTTTAAGATTAAAAAATGTAATTTAGGGTACTCCTAATTTTTTTACGGCAGTATTTATATTAAATTACACCTATAAATTAAAATACATTTTAAATGTAAAATAGGAGAACCAATATGGCTAAGAAAAAAACAAAGCAATCTTCCTTTACAAAGTGGCTTGGAAAATTACAGCAAGAAAGCTGGCAATTAGAGTTGTTGATTTCTGGTATGGCTATTTATGCGCTTGCAGAAAGCTTACAGTACATCCATTATCTTTATATTCCAGCTGTGGAAATTGCCGATAGTTCTGGAGTCGTAGGGGTTATTTTCATAGTAGTGATATTAACCTTAAATTCAGGAATTTATATTTTTCTCATCAATTTAGTTTTTCATATTTTAATAAGAAGTCTTTGGATTGGAGCCATTGGGCTTCGATATGTTTCTGGAGACATCAATTATGAAAATTTAGGGTATTCTGCAAAATTTACAAATTATCTAAAAAAACGAATTGGTAATTTTGATAGCTATATTCAAAAATTAGAGAATTTTTCTAGTATTCTTTTTTCCTATACATTTTTACTTTTTTTCATCTTATTATCCTTATGTCTTTATTTTGGCTTGTTGGCAATATGCCTAAATATCATACGTAATACAACTGAATTTTTTTCTAAAGTAGCTTCCGTTTTTTCTTTTATTGTTTTAGGTTTAGGCTTAGTAGTTGCTTTTGATTTTATTACACTAGGATTGCTAAAGCGAATAAAAAATAAATATTTTTCTACCATCTATTTGGCCATTTATCGCTTTTATGCTACAGTAACCTTGTCTTTTTTATGGAGACCTATGTTACTAAATTTTTTAGACCAAAAATATACAAGGCGATTGTTTATTTTGATTATTCCTTACTTATTTTTTTTATTCGCTATTTCTAATATTAATTTTATTACAAACGGGTTTTATCCAGAATTTTACAACCAGATACCTAGCTTTCAATCCGTTATTGATGAAGAGTCTTTTAATTTTTCATTTTACGATGATGAAAGAAGTCTTTATTCAAATGAGGATCCTTTTTATCAAAACATAAAAGAATTTTCCCTGCCATCAAAAAAATTAAATGGTCAATTGGGAGAAATTTTTATAAAAGCTACACATGGTGACAACCTATTAATCCATAAAGTAGATTCCACTTTGCAGCCTTTAAAAGAAGAGGGTTTTGAACATGATTTTTTGACGTTCTTTAGTTCGGAATTTAATGAAGGGCAATCAGAGGCTCAAAGAAAGACACAGATAGATGCGCTAAGAAAAAATACCCTAGATGAACAGTTATGGCGGAAAAAACGAGATAGTTTAATGCAGGTCTTTAATGAAATGGATAAGAAAAAATTTAAACAAGATTTTCAAAAATCAAAAGCAATTTTAAAAAATGCCGTCCTACTAAGTATAGATAATCAAAAAATTAGTCCAGAACAAATCACCTGTGATTATTATAATCATCCAGATGGAAAGGCTAAAGGGTTACTCTGTTTTTACCCCTTAGATAGCTTATCCATCGGGAGACATTATTTGACTGTTGGTAAAGTACAAGGAATGGCAGGTAATAGTAGATTTAGAGTTGCTGACTCAATATATTTAGACACAACCTACCAAACTATCCCTTTTATTTATACTGGAAATTATTAATTGTTTCAACAATTAAACCGAAATCCAACCCCATGAATATTCTCGACCTTTAGTGTATCATCAGGTCGTAAATATTTGCGCAAGCGAGAAATAAAAACATCTAAACTGCGACCTAGAAAATAATCGTCTTCGCCCCAAATTTTTTCTAAAATAACCGAGCGTTTGATGACTTGATTTTTATTATCAATAAATA
>CAZXYA010000105.1:0-2767 GCA_964644655.1 uncultured Saprospiraceae bacterium
GAAAAACTAGAAAAACAACAGAATGATAATAAGCTTCTTTTTCTTTGATGAAAATGTGGGAAGGAATGGATTTGAAAAGACTATTGATTATTCATAAATTTTGATGGCTTTTAGTTTTCCTTTTACTTGCACTTCTCCCAAATAACGAAAATGAAATGCGGAGGGATTATCTAATTCTTTCAAGCTGGCATCACTCAATAAGATGGACGCTCCGTAATGTTTTGTTAGATTTTCAATACGGGAAGCAGAGTTGACCGAGTCGGAAATAGTGGCTGCGTCTAGGCGATTTTCATCGCCTGTAATGCCCATTATCAATGGACCATTATGCATCCCCATTCCTACTTTTAGAATGGTTTTGCCATTTTTTACCCTTTGTTGATTGTATCGTTGTAATGCTTTTTGCATATCAATGGCTGCTTTTAGCGCATCTGTTGTTGAGTTTGGGAAAATTGCCATAATGCCGTCCCCTAAATATTGATTAACAAAACCATTATATTTTTGAATAACAGGTCCCATACGACCATTATAGGCATTGACAAAGCGGAAATTCTCTTTGGGGGTCATTTGCTCAGATAGGGTTGTATAATTTCTAATATCTGAGAAGAAAACGGTCACTTCTTTTTGTACCGTATCTCCTAATTTTATTTCAGTAATATCTGATTTACCGAGGGCATTTAAAAATGCATTGGGTACAAACCGACTAACTGCTTTATTAATTCGTTTTTGGTCTGCTAGATTTTTTTGTAGTGCGAATGCTCTATCTGCTTTGAGGCGATTGGTACGAAAGCCAATACTTAAGGCTAACAGGGTCAGTAATAGAATAATAGTACCTTTTAGTCCTATCCTTAACATGGTATGGAATTGGAAATCTAAATCTGTTCCTGAAAAAATAAGTATGGATTGGACGAAAAATGAATCAAATAATTCGCTGTTTTTTCACTATTCCCGTGAAGTATAAGTTTTCCCCAATATACTTCCTCTGGAATATAATTATAAGCGGTAGTTAAAGTTCGATTAATACCAAATAACTGGTCCTGATTTCTGATTTCTTCAATGGTATAATTGCCTTTTTTATCATGGAAAACACTTAAACTATTATAAAGCGGATGGATATTTTCTAGTTCTTCTAAATGAAAACCATAACTTCGAGCGATGTTTTTTTGGATTTCTTCCGCTCCTTTTTGTCGATAAGCCGATGCTAAAAAAATAGAATCATTTCTAGTCTTTGCAATTTCCAGAAATTGATTGATTAGCGTTTCATTATTTGCCTTCTTTAAATGAGCTTCAATCCGTGACAACAGCATTACTTTTTCTTTTGTTGAAGCAACTATTGATAGATTAGCAAGGGAATCAATGGGCGTTGGCTGTCCACATAAGGGAAGGGATAGCAATAATATACTAAATAGTAGTAATACCTTAGATTGGATGGTTTTTAGTATTTGAGAATGCTTTGGCTGAGGTATCAGAAGGAAGCATTCAATTATTTTTCTCTTTTTAGCAACGAGCATAGTATGTTAAATCTGAAAATTTTGTGTAGTTTCTATTCCCTAGCCTACAAGATACTATTTTTTTACTAAAAAACGATAAAGGAATAGGGTAGTAAGGGTTAAGGGGTCTACAAATAGACATCCATCACCCCTTCTCCTTAATCTCCACATTCGGTATCTTTTCAAAAATAGCTTCCTTTTTCAAAGTGGCATAAGTTGTAGGCGAAATCTGAATACATTTGCCCTAAAGCAAACTTGTGGGTGTCGTTAGACTTTCAAAGTGTCGCTCACTATTTACAATAGTATATTGATTGTTATATTAGATGTAGTTGCTAGATTTTCAACAAGTTACAAAAACTAGCTAAAGGGTGTGGCTTTAATTTGATGTACGAGAATCCCGAAGGGATTTAAACACGAATAGCCCCGAATTTACAATTGGCTTCGCCGAACTTACGTTTCGAGGTAGAAATTTGGTATTATCCCAACAACTCTGGAAGAGTTGAACAAAACTTTATTCACATTCAATCCCTACAGGATTGGGAGATTTCGTCAAAAATCATCGAATTCACCGCATTTCATCCCGATTAAAATACGGGACAAGTTACGGTGCTATTCAAATTCAACCCATTCTGGGTTATAATACTACATCAGATTAAAGCCACACCCCTAGCTAAAAATAGTGGTAGGGTATTTAGGAAAAGAACAAGGTAAGGTGTTTTAGACGAGGAGACTAGCATTATTTGTTCAAAAATCTGGACTTTTTATACATTATTAGATTTTCCGTTTAATTTTTTGGATATTGGTGGGATTGGTGATGCTGGGCGATACTTTCAACGTGTCGCCCAGCATCACCAATCCTTTATCTTCAATTTTTAACTATGCAGAAAAAAGACCTCAAAAAGTCTAGTGCGGAAAAGCTGTTAGAACGGTCAAACAAACCAATCTTGGTATTGGCTATTTTGGCTATAATGTTGTATGTCCTAGAATTATTTAGAGTCGTTCCGCAGTCGTTGATGCTCCCTTTTTTGTGGCTTAACTTTCTGATAGATTTTATTTTTCTCCTTGATTTAATTGCTAAATGCAGTATTCTAGGGCGTAATTATTTAAAAAGTCCTTGGTTTTTTATTGACCTGATTAGTACCTTACCTATCATCAGTTCTGCCTTTGAATTAATGGGGGCGATGGGCCCACAATTACAAGCAACACGAGTGGCAAGAGGGGCTAGAGTAGCTAGAATTGCACGGATAGCAAGAGTGGCTCGGCTGGCTAAAGTAGCTAGA
>CAZXYA010000105.1:2777-20217 GCA_964644655.1 uncultured Saprospiraceae bacterium
GCAACGGCTATCCGAGCGAATCAAGGATTGAATTTTCTGAAATTGGATAATGGCGCACAAGAAACACCAACCTTCAATCGCTCGCTGTTTATTGGTGTTCCGCTTTTGTTATTGGGTTTTATTATCGCCAGCTCTTTTATTACCAATAGTGAAGTAAGGAAACTAAGGGAGTCCATCAATCAAGAAATAAGTCAAGCCCAAACAGCAGCCGATTTAGCGACCATTCAAAAAAAATATGATATTGGAAAAGCACTAAACCCTTTGCTTGAAAATACCCTATTGTATTCCCAAATCAATGGTGGACAAGAAGTGCCTGTTTCTCTACAACAAGCTTATATTCGAGCAGACCGAATTACAGGAATTATGCTTTTGGTCGTCTTGCTAACCATAGGCGTAAGCGTTTTCATCAGCAGTTCCCTCGCCAATGATCGCAGTAAAAAGAGGGAGCAATCTATCCTGTCTCAATGTTTTTCTCCGCCTATCGTCAATAAGTTTTACAGCTCCCCAGAAGTTATCGAACGATTTTATCGACAATGGATGACGGTCTTTTTTATTGATATTCGAGGATTCACCAAAGCGGTAGAAAAAGATGCGGGCGATGTAGAAGGACTTGCTTTGAAGTTACGTCAAGTGATGGATACTGCTCGTGATCAAATTGTTGTTTCACATGAAGGCATTATTGATAAGTTTATGGGGGATGCGGTGATGGGCTGGGTAGGTGGTCATTTTTCGGTGCATTGGAAATTGATGGAGCAAGTGCGTGAAAAATTGTATATCGAAGAACTGGATTTTATTCAGCAAGACATTAAAAGTATTGAAAGAGTCATTGAAAAATTGCATCGTCAAACAGTCGTTGAGGAGGTTCGATTAGCGGAATTAAAATCCACTTTAAAAGAAGCAAAGGTCAATCAAGTAAAATTATTAGAAAAACAGAAAACTGCCTTGGCAAAAGACCCTGACCTATCTGCCACTCACGAACAACTAATCACCGAATATCGAAAACAAGTTGCGAAATCTGCCCTTAGCTGTTGCCTGAGGATTTGGCAAGAAGTTGCCAAAATAGACGACCCCGATGCTTTTAATGAATTGAAAATTGGCATTGGCTCAGGGAAAGTCCTCCTTGGAAATTTTGGCGCTACCAATCAAATTGCCTATACCGTATTAGGTCCAACGGTCAATCGCGCTGCTCGCTTAGAACCTGCTTCTGCCCAAGTAGGCTGCCATATCCTAATTGATGGAAATACTTATCATTTGCTCAAAGACGAATCGGCATTCCAATTTAGGCGAGTCCCCGCCATTCCTATTAGGGGCATTTCTGATGCGATGGTTACTTATGAACCGTTTTTTGCAGACCAAGTTTCTGCTGCTTTTTTAACGACTTTTGAAAAAGGAGTCGTAGCAATGGAAGCAGGAAAAACAGCATCCGCTATGGCTTTTTTTAACCAAGCAGACCAACTTCGTGACGGCGGCGATGCTGCGTCTAAAATATGGTTAAAAGCTTGTACGGCAGCCTTTAATATCGAGTAATCATTTTATTGGCATTACTATAGCAGTCGTCAAATAAGGATTCTCAAATTCTACTAACTCATTTATTGCCTTGTCTGGAATAGGAAAAAGTCGAACCGATAAAGCTTTATTATTATATTTTAAAGACAAGGCTGCCACATCTCTATACAAATTTTCAATTACAGAAATAGGCGTATTACCAGGAATAGGAATCACATCCAAACCCGTACCAGAAACGGCAGAAAAAAGCAATAATTCCTTGACCGTATATCTTTGCTCCATCGCCCTTTTAGCTAAGACTTTGTCTTCTATAACTGGCAACATTAACCCTGAATAGCCACAAGACTTAATGTCCAAATTTTTAATGACATCCGTAATCAGCGCACAAGCACTTAAGGTAGCTGTATTGCCAAAAGGGGTTTGCGTCAACGTTTCTATGGCCTCGCCGATACTGGCATCCAAACCAGGGGCAGGCGACGTATCAATGCCATCGTATTTCCAATGAGTCGTAGCTGCTATCTCATTCGCCATAGCCTCGATGGGCTGTAACTCCTTTTCTAATCGGTCCTTTAAATTGGCTTTAGCGGTTTGCCAATTGGATTCTGCAAAAACTTGGGTTAATAGGCCCGCTGATTCTAAACCAATGCCAAAACTATTCACCCCTTCATGAAAAGCGACTGGAAAGAAGGGAATATTGGCTGGACAATTGGCGGCGGTGGTAAATCTAAAGTTGGCCTCTCCGCCTTTACTTTTCGCTAATACTTGGCAAATTTCTGCTGCCGCTTTAATAGAATTTTCGTGAATGCCGTTTTCTTCCGATGAGATAGCAAGGCTAAAATTGATATTGTCTGTTTCACGATACAATTGTTGGACCCAATCCGCTAAGTCTTCATCGTATGCATTGGCAGGCAATAATTGACCTACTGCTATGGGTAAACCATTTTGCCCAGCAATTTTATCTATTTGCTTTAACAAGCGAAGGGTTTCTTGATTCGGTTTTCCATTGACCAATTGATGCAAATGTTGAGTAGAAATCCGTATGGTCTGTACCTCATAGCCTTTAGCTTGATACTTTTTTCTAGCTTGGTTTAAGAAGTTAATGGCGGTTTTAATTGTGGCAGTATCTGCCAAGGATTGTAAGGTGACGCCTGCGGTAATGGTACGGATTCGGAAGTCGGGCAGAGTCGGTTCTTCCTGTATTTGGGCAAAAAGGAAACTTGGTAAAAAAATTAATGAAAGAAAAAAACGGTGCATAATTAATGGTTGTTTAAAGGTTCAAGAGCAGTTAGTTTTTTGGCAATTTTCAAGTGGGAATAAATATCTATTTAAAAGATTTTTTCGATAAGTTTATTCAATTGGTTGACATTAATAAAATTTTAAAATTACGGGGTAACGGGAAGTTACCCCGTAATACGTGCGCTTTTACACCGTAATTCCCGTTACCCCGTGAATTAATTGACTAGAAACCAACGGTTTAAATTACAGAGTGACGGGAAGTTACCCTGTAATAAAACTAACAAGCATACTTATTAGTGTTTTAAAATCTCTATTTCTAACAAAGCAATAATTTGTGCAAAATCCTCAGCAACAGGTACAGCATCGTATAGCGTATTTTGCAAAAACATATAATTATTAAATATCAAACTTTGATAGTTGTTGTCTTATTTTTCTAAAAACTTTTAGCATTTCATTGTTGATTTAAATAATTTTCAATTTCATTAATGGTTTTTCTTAATTCGTTTAATTGAGCTTGAATAACAGGCAATAAATCCATCGAATTCCAATGCCAATTGGCGGCATTACTCTCCAAAAGAGGTTTGAGTTTTTTGATTTCAAATACTTCATTTTCTGAGATATAGTTGTCAAACATAGGCGCTTGCAATTCCAAATATTTAGCAAATCCATATTCAAAACTTAGCTTTCGGTCTATTGGCTCAATAAATGAACTAGTACTTTCAAACACCTTTTCCGTTAACTTAAGATTATTATAGAGGGTTACAATATTATTTCTCAACTGCTTATCGGCTATGATGCCCAATTTAGCACTCGATTTCATTTCCTCGAAGGTCGCATTATTGCTATTAAAATACGTAGCTCCCCAAACCTTATTGAGGTAATTTCTAAAGGCTTGATTGAAAGATTTTTGATTGTCTGACTCATTCAAGACTTCTAAAAAGGAGGCTATAATGGGTAGGTTATTTTCAAATCGAAGTTGTTGTTGATGTAAAGTTAGACTGTCTGCTTTTAGTTCTATTAAAAGTTGTTTGAGGTAGTCTTGCTCATTATTGCGGTTAATGCGGTCTTGATTCCAAGTATTGATTTGTAAGGCAAGGAGAATACCAATGACCACTAAAAGTATTTCGCCAAGGGCATAAAATAGATAGTTTCCCACCTGTCTTTCTTCAATGAGTTTTTTCCGTACGATTCGAAAGAATTTCAGCATAATCTTTTTCTATAATTAGTTTTAAGGATTTAATTTTCTCCATATTATCCAGAAGTCTTTGATAGTAACCGTCCACATCAGCATACATCGCAGCTAAGAGACTTTCAAACTTTCGATTATTTAGCAAAGCTAAATGGTCAATGGTATATTTGCTTTTTCTTAGTTCCTCTGGAATCCAATAAAAATTTCGAAGTGGATATTCCTCCACTAAAAAGGGTTGATTTACCGTTTTCCAAGTATCTACAATTAAACGATAATACTCTTCCACGCTTTGTAGGCTGCTGGAGTAAACTAATAATTCATCATATAAAACCGTTGATTTGCTAAATTCAAACTCCTCTAATTCTAAGATTTTACGAACCTTGTTTCTAATTGGCGTATATTCCTGATAACTGGAACCTCTGGCATACAAATAATTAAATTGGTCATAAGCAATGTTTGGTTTATCCGCTGCCGTAAGGGTGAATAGTTCCTGTAAAGCTTGTAGTCGCGCTTCCACATTTTTTAGTTCCTTTTTGCTATAGCTTAAATTATGGTCTAATTCATTATATAATTCAGCGGCAATTTCCTGTTCTTGTGCCAATTTTTTTCTGTCTTCACTCCAATTATTGATTTGCAGGGCAAGTAAAATACCTATCATCACTAGTAAGATTTCGCCCAAGGCATAGATTAGATATTTTTGAAAATTCCCTTCTTGTAGCAGTCCTTGGCGGATTTTGCGAAATAATTTTAACATTGGTTTAATTTTAAGGGGTTTATTTTGATAAACATATACCGTACCTACGGCACGGGATGGAAATTGGAATTTAATTTTTAGCTACCGATATTTCGTACCTACGGCACGAAGGACTATCTTGATAATAAGCGTTTGATACGCTTACCTTTCTCCAATTTTTAATCAAACAAAGCATTCATTGTTAACTCATTTTTCACCAAACTTCTCGAATATTTATTGTTTTTTAAACCAAAAGTAGTCAGGAAAGTTAGAAAGCAGGCTTTCTTCGTTTTGGTTTCAGTCTTGAATGCCCCTACTTTGTTTTGCAAATTTTCAGCGTAGGATTTTTGAATGGAAAATTCGCTTTCCGAAAATTTGATTTCACATAAATTAATCACTCGGTCACGACGGTCGAGTATCAAATCAATTTGCGCCCCTTTTGCTGATTGTTGACTTCGCCACGAAGAAATCTCTGTGTAAACACTAGCAATTCCGAGATGCTTTTTGATATTTTTAATATGGTAAAAGCAAATATTTTCAAAAGCATAGCCACTCCATATCCGATAAGAGGGTTGGTCAAATTTTGTCATCCACACCCCCTCACCGATTGCTTTACTGTCTTTGACGAACTTCAAATAAAAGAGAGAATACTGGTCAACCAACTGGAATAAACTACCTTTATTTTTTTTCCCAAAGGGTAAGTATTTTTTGATGAAACCGCATTGCTCCAATTCATTTAGCATAGCAGTAAAACGCCCTCCGTTGGCAAGCCCGGATGTTGCCGCCAAATCCTTTCGGGTGCGCCCTTTTCCTTTTTGCGCCAAAGCTTCGATGATGGCAATATGTCGCTCATGCTTTTTGAAAAGAGAACGAAATAGGTTCTGAAATTCTGTTCGCAATAGACCATTTTCACTAAAAAAAAGATGGTCAATATTTTGTACCACACTCTTTTGCACATCAATTGCCTCTAAATAAAACGGAATGCCGCCTAATGCCATATATAATTGAATAATCTCGTACCGCTCATAATCACTTCCTTTATTTTTTAAAAACAATTCCGTCTCCTTAAGCGTAAATGGTCGTAAATGGATTCTTTTAGTCACTCGATTGTGCAATCCTCCCGTATTATTGATGAGGGAATTAATCATCCAGGAGGTAGCCGACCCACAACCTATTAGTAGTATATCCTCTCGATGAGCCGCCCAGCCGTTCCAAAAATTTTCCAGCGCCGGAATAAAGTCCGATTTTGACGTATCTAACCACGGCAATTCATCAATAAAAATGACTTTTTTTGTTGCTTTATTTTGCTCCAAATATTTTATCAATAATCGGAAAGCGTCAAACCAATCATTCGGAATAGCTTCCTCGGCTGAATTGGGAAAAAATCGAGTTAAATAAGCAGAAAAATTAGCTCGTTGTTTAGCTCCGCCTACATTGGCAAGTCCCGTAAAATAGAAGGTATAATTTGCCCCGAATAATTCTTTTATTAAAAAAGTTTTACCCACCCGCCTCCGTCCATAAATGGCAACAAATTCAGATTTTTCACTTACTATTGTTTGACGGAGTAGTTCAATTTCTGCTTTGCGTCCAATTAATTTTTGACTCATTATTTTGCGTTGAGGAATAGGTTTGAAATAACTTATTCGATTTGTAGAAAAAAGAAACGAGTATTTTAAAAAGCCTGCGTTTAAAAGCGAGCTATATTTTTCCATATTTTTATAAAAATAAATAGATTTAGCCATTTTAAAAAATATTCTTGGCTAAATCTATAAATAAAAAACGAACTTATAGCCGTTTTAAATAGTATTTTTGGCTAAATCTATAAATAAAAACAAACTTATAGCCATTTTAAATAGTATTTTTGGCTAAATCTTTAAAAAGGTTAAATTTTCGCATAAATAATTCTTCTGTAACTACTCAGGTAGAGGGTAGAAGGTGGACGGTAGAAGGTCAAAATTGAGTAAGGTAAAGGATGTATTTCTATGTTTTTATCAAAAATATCCTTTTTACCTTTTATTTTACCACGTTGAATCTTCGATCTTTGACCCTCAACCGTCCACCTGAGTATATTCTTTGGTTCTAGAAATTTCGTACGCTCCAAGATGTTGTACGTAAGTAGAAGACCGATTATCCTTTAGCTAAATCAGCCATAATTTCCACAGACCTATTTTTAATGCGGTCACCAGTCCAAACCAATTGACTATGCAAATTTTTTATTTGCTTTAGATAATTATGGTAATGTTTTAAGCCTTGTAGCAATTCTTTTTTGTTCTGATAGATGCCAAGGCTTTTAAAAAAATGGATATTGGTTTATTTGTTTTTCTAAAGTTGTTCTAGTTCCTTATCAATCTGGGCTATTACCTCCTCAATTTTAAGGGTAAGTTTTTCCAACAACTCCTTATTACCAAGACTATTAGCAAGTAATACCGTTATTGTATTTAAAAAATCTCGGTCCTTTATCATCGTATTATAATCTATAGGAACAAAGCGATACTCCGTGTCGGGTGGATAGAACTTAAAATATTTCCGAAGTATGGGGCGATAGATATCCCGTTTATTATCTTCCTCATTACTTATTCTAGTTCGCACAAGTTCATACTCTATTTCATATAAATTAATGATAGCAGCTCTCAATTGCTCATTAGAGATAATATCCAAACCTTTGGATTCAAATACCTTATAGGGCGTAGTAATAGGTTGAAAAGTTGTCCCACGACCAATACCAATATACCTTCTTCTAAGCGAATCGGGTAATACCGCATCTGTTTCAGCAGCATTGAGGAGTGCATTGGCAAGGGTCGCTTTTCTGCTGGCAGCCTTAATATTGCTAGAAATGGTTTTCTCAAAGTCAGTAATCAATCCAGCTCGAATATTCGTCAGGATTTCCTTTTCAACTTTTCGGTTCTGTCTGTTTTCATTCCAATTATTAACTTGCAAGGCAAGTAGAATACCTATCATGACGAGGAGGATTTCCCCTGCTGCATAGAGCAGATACTTTTGAAAACTACCTTCTTGGAGCAATCCTTGACGAATTTTGCGAAAGAATTTTAGCATTGGTTCAATTTTGAGGTTTCTATTTTTGATAAATATATACCGTACCTACGGCACGGGGTGGAATGTCCGAATCTATCTAGCTACCAATATTTCGTACCTACGGCACGAAGGAAACTAGTTAATTTCCTTTTCAATTAGAGGGATGACCTCTTCAAAATAGGCTTTGGTCTGAGGATAAATATCATTTTGCAGGTATAGAAATTCGTCTCTCAAGAGAATCAAATTATTTTTCCATATTGCAAGTTGTTTCATCTTATGCTGACTTGGAGAAAAGTCTATATAGCTATAATTAGGAATGAGTACAGCATTAAATGCACCATATTCGCTTAATATATCGGTTAATCTATCCCTATATTTTTTGATTTCTCCTTGTGTCCCAAAGACGCCACTCATCTTTTGTTGCCATAAGGTTAAAAGCGTTCTTAACTTAGGATTGGTTATATTGACTATATTCCCTGAATTTTTGATTTCCTCTAGGATGGGCGTCTTAGCCGAAAATACATAACTTCCATAAGTCTGAAATGATAATACGAGTTCATTCCAATCCTTTTCATCAACTGCATACCCTACAGAATCTGAAATAACAATCAGCCTATTTATACTTTCAATCACTTTCGCTCTTTTTACTACTACCGCTTGAAGAGCATCTGCATTATTTTGATACTCCTGTTTTAAGTTGACTAAATATTCAATTTCAAGTTTTTGGGTATTTTTTCTTTCATTCCAATTATTGATTTGTAAGGCGAGTAGAATACCTATCATCACTAATAGGATTTCACCTGCAGCATAGAGTAAATACTTTTGAAAACTACCTTCTTGTAGCAGTCCTTGACGAATTTTGCGGAAGAATTTTAGCATTGGTTCAATTTTGAGGTTTGTGGCTGATAATGGGCGATACTTTGAAAGTATCGCCCACTATCTTGACCTAAATCTACTGCTTTATTTCCAATATTTCGATTACTAATTCGGAGCAATTTCACGGGGTAACTTCCCGTCACCCCCGAGAATTAACTAATTGAAATTCAGTAAATTAAATTACGGGGTGACGGGAAGTCACCCCGTACATTCCAATTGTTGATTTGTAAAGCAATGAGGATGCCGATGACGACTAGTAGGATTTCGCCAATGGCATATAAGAGATACTTTTGAAAGCTACCTTCTTGGAGCAGCCCTTGGCGAATTTTGCGGAAGAATTTTAGCATTGGTTCAATTTTGAGGTTGATGGCTGATATTTGTCAATACTTTCAAAGTCTAACGACACCCCATAGGTTTGCTTTAGAGCGAAAAGGTACATAGTACCGATAACATTTGTATCATCTGTTTCTAAAAAAATGGTACCAAAGGTGCATCGCACCGACCACCTTTGTATTTCTTTCAGCTTAGTACACCCCTTTTGATAAGGTGCAGCGCACCGACCACCTTTGTATTTCTTTCAGCTTAGTACACCCCTTTTGATAAGGTGCAGCGCACCGACCACCTTTGTATTTCTTTCAGCTTAGTACGCCCCTTTTGATAAGGTGCAGCGCACCGACCACCTTTGTATCCTAAACCAGTTTTTATATTTGCCGAAGTACAGCGTACCGACTACTTTTTTCTTCACTTGATCAATATGGTCGGTGCGCTGCACCTTCGAAGAGTTGCATGTTTTACGTCTGTTACAAAGGTAGTCGGTTCGCTGTACCTTAGTGAACGAAGCCTTTTCTATTATTGATTTTCGTAGTTGTCGAAAGAATTGGAGCATCTTACTATTAATTATTTTTGGTTACTAATCAGCTAAAGGTAGAAGGCGAAGGGTAAAAGGTGTGTATTACCAAAAAAATTTTTCAATGCTTTTAGACGAAAATGAAGACTACCTTATAGGTTATTGTCGTGTTTTTAGCCTTCCATCTTTTCCCATTAGCCCTTTGCCGAGTAATAACTATTTTTGTTTTATACTAATTTCTTGTTCAAGCAATTTAATGATGCTATCAAAGGTATTTTCTACACCTATTGAATTGGTTATTTGTAAATCCAGCCAATATTTATTTTCTAATAAGATATTTTGATAGGTAAAATCATTTAAAGCACGGATGCTATGTTTTTTGATGGCTGCTTCACTTAAATAGGGATGCTCTATACCAAGTTTTTTGAAATTTTCATTATATTTTATGGTCACTTCATAATCGAGTAAGCGATTATGCGCCATGTTTAAATGAATCTGTTCTACTTCTTTATAAGCTAGCACAACATCATTCCAAATCACCAATTGATGCTTTAGAGCATCATTTTCAATATTATCTATCTTCCCTGAGTTTAAGAGAGAATTCAAAGTGTTGTTTGATATTTTATAAGTCAAGGCCCCTTGTCTTGGGCGCATAATAGCTCTTTCCTCAATCGGTAAACTTTCATTGCTGGTAATGTCAAAATAGGTATCCCATAATTGGCTAATATTTTTTTTCAAAGCAAGTAATTCCTGAAAATTGGCTTTATTAGAGGTGAATTCCTCTTTTAAATCAATTAATGCTTTCAACTCTGATTGAGATTCTTTTCGGTTTTCGTTCCAATTATTGACCTGTAAGGCAAGTAAAATTCCTATCATGACTAATAGAACCTCGCCAATGGCATAAAAAACATATCTTTTCGCATCTTCTTTGGCAATTAGGTCTTGTCTTATTTTTCTGAAAAATTTAATCATAATATATTCGTTTTTAATTGGTGTTGTCAGTTGTTTATTTTCATAATATGGTGGGCGATACTTTCAAAGTATCGCCCACCATATTATGAAAATAATCTCTTAGTAATCTCCCTTTCTAAGGAAATGATTAATTTACAGTTTGACCTCCAAGTTCTTCAACAATTTCGTTCAATAATTTAATTATTTCTTCTTGCCCAAATGCATGATAAGCAGTAAGATTATGTTTTGCATTGAACAAGCCCCATAATTCCATATTATCGAATAGTTTGATATAATTAGTAGCGGGACCATTTGGCATGAGGCTTACATAATTTTGAATTGATGGAAGTTCTGACCGATTAATATTTTTGTTGAAAAAGGGTTCTACTTGTTCTTCAAATTTTTTATTAGTTATATTATCCATCTGTTCTCTTAATAATAGTTTTTCTCTGGCAGTAGTTAGCAAGTTTTTTAGTGCTGGGTTATCAATTTTTGACATCCATCCCTCATTTAAAAATTCTTGAAATATTGGATATTGTAATCGGTCTTCCCATGTGGTATAAAGATAAGGGAGGCAATCTTTGAATTGTTGGATATTATTTGGGTCACCTTGCGCCATCAGTTGCTGACATTGTTTCAAATTTTTTATAAGAAGATTTGACTTTTTCAATCTGCCCATTTCATATTCAGCTAATTTTGAGAACTCTTGTTGGAGTTGAGTGTAATACTTTTGAATATGTTGTTTTTCGGTATTGGCAGTATTCCAGTTGTTAATTTGTAAGGCAAGGAGAATACCGATGACAACGAGAATTATTTCTCCGACAGCATAGAGTAGGTATTTGGAAAAGCTATTTTCTGTAAGGAGTTGTTGTCTTATTTTTCTAAATATACTTATCATATCGTCTGGTTTGAATAGTTCAATTATTAGTCTAATGCTAATAAATAGGCTTCAATTTCTGCAATAAGCTTTTCGGTATTTTTTTTGATAGAATCATCTACTAGTAATATGCCATTAAGAGAACTAGTTGCGAGACTATTTACATTGTCTATATGTGCCAACAGCACTTTCTCATTTTTGAGGTAAGGCTTTAACTCTGCATAACTTTGCTCAGTCGTCATGTTGATGCCATTGGCTACCAATTCCTCCACAAATCCATCACGTGCATTCGCCACCATCCTTTGGATATGCAACTTGCTTGGTATGCTATTGTAGTGATGTTGAATATTTTCTTTCAATGCTGGATTTCTGATAATATCCAGTTTGCCATTGGCTAATAATTCTTGAAAGGTAACTTCGGTGCCATCAAATTGGTTATACATTCGAATATCCGTCAGCGTCCTGCCAAAAGGTTTAGCCATTAATGCTACAGTATCCGAGTAATGCGCTAATGCCATTTTGTAATGCGACCAATCTGCAATGCTTTTGGCACCGAGCGTATCTATCACTTTTTCAGCCAGTAAGAGGCGGCGATAGCAATAATCAATAGTCGCTTGCACCTCCAATAGGTCTGAATTTAAGTCTTGCATCAATCTTTTTAGATAGATTTTTTCTAATTTTTTGTCAATACGATTGTTGTTCCAAGTGTTAATCTGCAAGGCAAGGAGGATGCCGATGACGACAAGGCCGATTTCGCCAATGGCATAAAAGGTGTATTTTTTCATTTGTCCATTTTCAATTAATTGTTGTCTGGTTTTGCGAAAGAATTTTAGCATAGTTTTTTATTGTAGTTCTTGATTTAAAAGCGCAATAATTCTATTCATTTCTTCCAGCACTTCTTTGGTAGGAACCAATTTCAATTTTAGTAGACTGTAGTTCGATAATAACAAATTTTGATAATAACGGTTACTTAAGGATTCTCGAATACTTTGGTTTATTGCCGCTTCATCCTGAAAAGAATAGCTATTGCCAACATCCGAATATTTAGTTTTTAGAATTTGTCTTTCATAAGGTCTAAATTCGTTTTTATTAAATTGAGTATGCATTGTTTGCAGCTCATCAAAATGCGCATAAGTACCATTCCATCCAGTTAAAGCACTCTTTAGTTTAGGGTTTTTTATTTTATCAATTTTACCAGTATTTAAAATGGAATGTAAGGCGTTATCAACTATTGCGAAAGTTCGAGCGCCTGTTCTAGGGCGGCTTTCCAAGTTTTCCTTTTGAAGATAGGATTTTTGAGTGACCTTAGAAAGATAAGCTTCCCACATCGATTGAATTTTAGTTAAAAGTTCAATATATTCTTCAAAGCGATTTCTATTAGTAATAAATTCTTGGCGTAAATCTCTGACGGCCTCTTCTTTTGCCCGTTCGTCTTGTTGCACTTGACTCCAATTGGCCACTTGCAAAGCCAATAGAATGCCTATCATTACTAAAGCAATTTCGCCAGCTGCGTAGAGTAGGTATTTTTGAAAATTGCCTTCCTTGAGCAACCCCTGTCTTATTTTTCTGAAAAATTTAATCATAGGTTTAAATATTTTTGGTCAGATGGTGGGCGATACTTTGAAAGTATCGCCCACCATCTGACTATCCTTCTATCCCCCTTTTATCAATCTCTTTATTTAAATGATACAATATTTGCTGATAATCCTTTTGAATTTCTGAACAATGAATGGATTGAATCCACAATTCACCAATAATTCTAGCGATTAAGTTTTGATATTGCAAATCGTGTACAATTTTTACGCGCTGACTTTTCAATTTACCCAAAGCATATAAGAGATATTTCGAAAAGCTATTTTCTGAAATAAGTTGTTGGCGAATACGTCTGAAAAATTTGAGCATAGGATTTATTTTAGGTACGCTTAACGCTTATTATTCTAATTCTTTTTGGATAGTATCCTTCATCTTTTCTAGTGTTTTCAATAAGGGTTGATAGCGCATTTCATTTAAAGAATTGCTGACTGCAATGAATAGTAAAAGATAATTCTCAAACTTGGGTGCGTCTAATAAAAACTGGTTGCTATTTCCAGAATGTCCTTTTGGAAGGGCTAAGAATTCCGTAAGCCCAGTATCATCAAAAATTACTTTTATATTGCCATTATTTTGAAAAACTTCTGCGCAGGTATGTTTAAAGTCTAAAGCACCTTTTTCATGTTCTTTCAGTTTTATTAAAGTCGAACGCCAATCTGCGATAAATTCTCTGAGCAACTTGTTCTGAATAAGTTTTAAACTACCAGTACTTTCTATCTCATTAATAATCGTGTTTTTAGGAGTGAAGACAGCATCATCCACAAAAACCTTTCTCAATTGACTCGAAAAGGCAGTTTCATCTTTAGGTTGATTGTTGAGTGCAATCATCGTAGCTATTGCTTTTGCGGCTTTGATATGGTTATCATTGCGTTCTATTTCTTGATTTAGCCTATTGATATTGGTAGCTATCTCCAATTTTAATGCAGCTAAATATTGTTGCTCTTTGCTTCTGTTTTTCTGTTCTTCATTCCAATTGTTAATTTGCAAGGCGATGAGAATGCCGATGACGACTAGTAAGATTTCGCCTAGGGCATAAAACAGATATTTAGAAAATTGATTTTGTGAAAGCTGTTGCTGTCTGATTTTTCGGAAAAATTTAAGCATAGGTTAATTATTTTTTGACCCTAATTCTTTTATAATACTAGCGGTCATTTTTTTTAGACTATTCATTCTGATGATGGCAAAGGTGGCATAGTTATTTTCATGGGTTAGGTTTAATTCAAATTCTCTACTCAAGCCTTTTTGCTCTAACAAATCATAAAGAGTAATCTGCTCTTCCTTACTGAATATTAATTCTTTGTTCAAGACCTTTTGCAAATCACATAATTTAAAAATAAGCATCCTGTAATCAGAGCGGTGGTTACTTACTCTGTCATACCAATGATTCCACATAGAATAAAATCGAGCAACGTTGTTCCGCAGCGCTACATCTTGAATTATCTGTAGTTGTCCTGCTGTTACCATTTCTTCAAAAGTAGATTTCCTACGGTCTTCCCGTAAGTCTGTCCCCATAACTGCACTACGTTCCAACAAATAAAATAAAGAGTCTTTATTGAGGATTTCTTTATTTTCAAATATTTTTCGAACCTGTTGGAGCCTTTCTTTTTTGGAGCTTAAACGAGCTAAATTTTCTGATAGAATATCCATATCCCAGAGAATATCCGAATGAAGTCTTTTTAGAAATTGAGTCTCGTTTTTTCTATCCATACGTTGACCATTCCAGTTATTGACCTGCAAGGCTAATAAAATACCTATCATGACCAATAGGATTTCGCCTGCGGCGTAGAGCAGATATTTGGAGTAACTATTTTCTGAAAGTAGTTGTTGGCGAATTTTGCGAAAGAATTTAAGCATTTTATTTCTTTTTAATTTCCTGTTCCAATAGGGAGATAATTACTTCGACGCTAGCTAAAAATTTTTCTGCGATTCCTATTAAACGCTCCGTTTGAAACATTCTATCCACCAGCACATTTTGATATTTTTTATCGTTTAACAAGCCCATAAAATCAGAAGGTATTGCATTTTCTTTAAGCTGTGGAAAACGTGTTTTATCTGCACTAATGAAGTCCGTTAAAGAAACATAAGTTTCCAAAATAGGTCGATGCAGATTTAAGATGATATTTCTAACCCGCATTTCCATTCCTTTGAATTTGTTACTTTCAGATGGATAGGCGGTTAACAATTTCTTTAAAGAATCATTATTAATCAATTCCAATTTATCTGTACTCAAAACAGATTGAATGCTTCCCTCTGCAATGGCCGTTTCCCAATACCCTGTACTGCTGATAGAATCTCTCATGGCTGCATTTAATTCCGCTGATGATTTGCCAATATAATTGAGCGCTGCTTCCAACCGTTTTATCTCCTTCGGGTAAGCTTCCAAGGCATTTTTTAGCCTCGTTTGAGAATACTTGAAATCTTCCAATAAACTAACCAATACCTTTTTTTCTTTGACCCCATCTTTTCTTGCTTCATTCCAGTTATTAATTTGCAAGGCTAGCAGAATGCCTATCATGACTAAGAGGATTTCACCTGCTGCATAGAGTAGGTATTTGGAAACCTGATTTTCCGAAAGAAGTTGTTGTCTTATTTTTCTAAAGAATTTTAGCATATTAATTTATTACTATTTTTCAATTTCTGCTTCTATCAATTGTATAATTTGATTACAAGTACCCAGAACATATTCTAATTTTGGCAACACCTGACTGTTCATAAGCGCTATGTTTAATTGGATATAGTTTCTGTATGGAATATCTTCAGCCATTTCGAGATACCTCTTTTCGACTTTTTGAGGAGATAAATCATAAAAACCTACCTCGCCATTTTGTTTAGTTGGTTGCGGCAAATGTACTCTAGTATAATCTGCATAATGAAAGAAATTATCTAGGTGGATTTTTTCATTTTCATTAAAATCTGCCATATAATCTTGCCAACTGGTCAGTAGGTATTTCAAATCATTATTACTAATCAATTTTATATCGCCTGAAGCAATTAGCGATTTAATGACCCCAAAAGTCGGGTCAGAAGTGCCTACGGCCATGGCCACTTCATGATTATAGTTTACCATATCGGTATAGGTTTGAGTGCCTGCTATTAATTTTTGGAAATAGGCCTCATTATTACCGATGGCGGTCGCCATATCTTTTTGTTTTTTTAATAATAACTGTTGATTGGATTGGAATTCTTGGTGTAAATCCTGTAAAAGTTGCTGTTCTGTCAACCTGAATTTTTGTTGTTCATTCCAATTATTGACTTGTAGGGCTAAGAGAATACCTATCATGACGAGTGCAATCTCGCCGACGGCATAAAGCAGGTATTTCGAAAAGCTATTTTCCAAAAGCAGTTGTTGGCGGATTTTGCGAAAGAATTTGAGCATTAGTAATTTTTTAAATAAGTCTGAATTTCTTTTTGTACGGCTTTATTTTTTGATTGAATATGCCTGTATTGATTAGAAATCATATGGGCGTTGGCATAATAAGTCTTGCTTAATTTTTTCATTGCATCATCTTCCAAAAGTTGTAGCGTTAAATCTGGATTAAAGGCCATTGCAAAGGATGTATCGGATTGTGAATTACCTGGGTCTCGCAATTCGATGACATCATAATCTTTAGATAAGTTTCGCATTTCAGAATGATTCTCTTTTAGTGTAGATAATTGAAAATCGCTAATCGTAAGCTCAAAAGAATAAAGTCGTTGAATTTTTTGGGTCAATTTTTTATCTTGAATCAAATCAAAAGTACCACTACTGATAGTTCTATCGAAAGCGGCTCTAATAGGAATGTAAGGCTCAAATCTATAAGCTCGAAAGTAATAAAAAGCTATACTGTCTTTGGAAATTTGGGAAGGGACTATTAATCGCTCAATTCTTCGCTGTGCTTCCTCAAAACATTGGATAGAATGATTGAGGTTTTCTTTATCTTCGACTAAATTATCAAGAATGGCTTCCAAGATTTGCCGTTCCATTATTTTTTCTTTTCTAGCTTCGTTCCAATTATTTATTTGCACGGCAATGAGAATGCCGATGACAACTAGAAGAATTTCGCCAATGGCGTAAAGGAGGTATTTTGAAAAGTGATTTTCCTTTAATAGGTTTTGTCTTATTTTTCGAAAGAATTTTAGCATCGTTTTTTTCATTAAAGTAGGTAAGCAGAATAGTGTTTTCTCTGTTTGACCATCATCAGCAAAGCGCAATTAAAGAGGAATAAATCAATTGATAGGTATAAAAATTAAAGATAGAAGGGATGCAGCACTTTAATCTGGACAATTTATTCAAATATCTGGATTATTTTGACAAAAGGAAGTAATTGACGGTCTTTTCGATAATGCCGTATCCAAATTTAGTAAGAGGTGCAGCACATCCGTCCACCTTTGTTTAAAAGGTTACCACAACCCCAAAGTCAAAGGTGCAGCGCACCGACCACATTTGTATCCAAAAGTTACCACAAAGCCAAAGGTGCAGCGCACCGTCCACATTTGTAGAAAAAGCTACCGCGAACCCAAAGTCAAAGGTGCAGCGCACCACCCACATTTGTATCCAAAAGTTACCACAAAGCCAAAGGTGCAGCGCACCACCCACATTTGTATCCAAAAGTTACCACAAAC
>CAZXYA010000106.1:0-20154 GCA_964644655.1 uncultured Saprospiraceae bacterium
GATAAAAAGGTATGATTTCTATGTTTTTTACCAATATGCCGTCCCTAACGGGACTAAGTTCATTGAAAATTGAGTCCCGTTAGGGACGGCATATCGGTAACAATGTCTAGAAAATTTCTTTTTTTACTAAAAGTCCCGTAGGGACGGCATATTACAACAAACCCTTGCTGAAAAATGCTGAATATACACTCCTTTTGAATTCTTTTTTCTCCATTTAAAATCAGCGAAATCTAAGTAAACCCAAAAATTCTTTAAATAAAGGAAATCCGTAACTAATTAATCCGTGACTAAAAAAATTAAACTATGACCATCGATGTAGGAAAAACTATAGACGAATCTAAACTAAACGGATTCCATATTACCATAGCCATATTAGGCTTTTTGTTTACGGTGGCAGAAGGGGTAGAAATGGCATCACTAGGTTTTATTACTACTGAAATTGCCAAAGATTGGAATATTGCTCCTGGAGATTTGACACTTGCCCACATGGCGGTATTAGTAGGCATTTTGATAGGGTCTTTGTTAGCAGGTATATTGTCGGATAAAATAGGTAGAAGAAAGTCTTTACTGTTCATGTTTACTTTTGCGACTATTGGAATGGGCGTTAGTTTTTTTATTCAAAATATGACCCAGTTGATTATTCTTCGATTCTTAACAGGGTTTGGGGCAGGTGGTGCCTTACCTATTGCCATTGCCTTAGTTTCAGAATACGTGCCTGTTAAGTATCGAAATATGCTGGTCGTTTTTGCTTTTTCAGGAGCATCTTTTGCTAGTTTTGTCTGTGGCTATTTGGGAAATATCTTTATTGAGCGTTATGGTTGGCAAGGTATGTTTTTAATGGGTTTTCTTCTAGCAATGCCTATTATGTTATGGATGTTTTTCTGGTTGCCTGAATCTGCCAAATACTTGGTGGTTAATAATAAAAAAATAGACCAAGCAAAATCCCTTTTACAAAAAGCAAACCCCTCCGTTTCCATTTCAGCGTCAGATGATTTGATTATCAATGAACCCCCTCAAACAAAAAGCTCTATGGCCTCGCTGTTTGAAGGGAGGATGGCGATTATTACCAGCCTACTTTGGTTAGCCTTCATTGCTGGACAAGTAATTGTTTTTTTGATGTCTATATGGTTACCCACCTTTTTAGAAAATGCTGGTTGGGAGGCAGAAATAAGCCGACAAGGTGTAGGTCTTTATTATTTAGGAGGAGGACTAGGTGCGATTCTATTAGGGTATTTAGCGGATAGAATTGGTGCAGCAAAGGTTTTAATTATGACCTTTCCAATTGCTGCTATGCTTTATTTTTTATTAGGTCAAAATATAGATAATATAAATATCTGGTGGCTAATAGCTCCCTTTGCAGGCGCATTTGCTATCGGCGGGATTATGGCAATGGCTCCTTTTGCAGCCTCCTTATATCCAACGAGTGTTAGAGGGACAGGGGTCGGTTCGGCCCTTGGTGTGGGTCGGATTGGCAGTATTATTACCCCTCCTATTGGGAAAGCTTTATTGGCTGCAGGAGTTGGTATTGTAGGTTTTTTTAATGTAGCCATGATTGCCCCAATTATAGCGGCTATTTCTATATGGCTATTGGTGCTTTTTAAGCGAAGAAACAAAAAATAGGAGTCAGGTGTCAGGAGTGAGGTGACAGTTTGTAACGCTCCGACCCCTGACTCCTGACCTCTGATTCCTAATACTTTTAACAATTTAACAATCTAACAGATGAGTAATTTTAAAGATAGACAAGGTTTCGAAATGGGCAAATGGCCCGAGTTACGAGAATCTTTTAATAAGACCATCCAAGTTGTTTGGGCAGAAAAAGAACTAAGCGAACAATTTAAACAAGAGCTATTCACGATGGCGAGTATTGGAAGTGGTTGTACCCATTGTCAATCGCATGGAGCTTTTCACTTGAATGATATGGGTGTTGAAAAAGAGCGCATTCGGGACATCTGGACGTATGCGACCAATGAGGCTTTTTCGGATGCAGAACGGGCGGCATTTGATTTAATGCTGGCTGCTTCTCAAATTCCAAATGCCACTACCCCAGCACATTTTGAAAATCTGCGAAAGCATTATTCTGATACCCAAATCATTGAAATTTTGGCGGTTAGCTCTGCGGCTGCTTGGCTGAACCGCTGGAATGATACCATTGCCACCGTTACCGACCAAGAATCTGTTGATTGGGCAAGAGAAAATTTATCAGATGTGGGATGGAAAGTTGGTAAACATACAGGAGTCGAAGAGGAACAACGGAAAGCACATCCGCTGAATATGAAGTGGATAAAACGATAAAGTTGAGGTGTCAGGTGTGGGGAGTCAGGAGTCAGTAAGCGACACGAGCTATCTGCCTCCTGCCTCCTGACTCCTGACTCCTAAATAATTATAAAACACCTTTTTATGAAACGATTAAACCTTATCCTTCTAATTATAGCAACTACTTTTTTTGCCTGTCAAGAAAATACTTCCCCCAAAGTGGTCGAAGAAGAAAAAGAGCATCCAAACCTTACCAAATTAAAAGGCCAGTCCAACGAATTTAGAAAAGAATTAATTCAACTAGGGGAGCGAGTGTATATGGGCGTTGGCTACGATGGGTCTAATGCAGGAATGATTGTCGGAGATGATGGAATTGTCATTGTCGATGGATTACGTGGGGTAGGAGCTGCAGAAGAATTGTTCGCCGATTTTCGTAAGATAACAGATAAACCTGTTAAAGCCTTGATATATACGCATGGACATGGCGACCATACGGGTGGGGCTAGTGCTTTTATTGAAGACCCTTCAAAAACTAGAATCATTGCTCGAGCACATTTTAAGGAAGAATTGGAAGGTGCTTCCCCCGTTAGAAAGATTTTAGTTCAACGAAATATCCGACAATTTGGAAGAGATTTGCCTGATGAAGACCTTGTTAATCGGGGTGTAGCAGCAGGGCGTACCCCAACTGACCGAGCAGGTAAAGGCTATGTTCCCCCAAATGAAACTTTCGAAGAGTCTTTATCTCTTACTATTGCTGGAATTAACATTGAATTAGAAGCAGCAAATGGAGAAACCAATGACGAATTATTTGTCTGGTTGCCTGATGATAAAACGCTATTCACAGGAGATAATTATTATAAAGCCTTCCCCAATTTGTATGCTATTAGAGGGTCGCAATATCGGGATGTAAAAAGTTGGGGAGAGAGTATTAAAAGAATGAGCGAATTGCCCGTCGAACATTTAGTGCCTGGACATACTCGACCACTAAGTGGAAAAGAAAAAATTCATAAAAGCCTAACCGATTATTCAGAGGCAATTCTAAGTGTTTACAACCAAACTATTGAGGGAATGAATCAAGGGTTGACGATAGAAGAATTATGTGCTAAAGTAAAATTACCAGACCATCTAAAAGAGGCAGAAAACCTACAAGAATTTTATGGAAGCGTCCCGTGGGGCGTTCGCTCTATTTTCTTCCATTTAGTAGGTTGGTTTGATGGCAATCCAAGTCAATTATATCCTTTAACGCCCAAAGCAGAAGCAGAACAAATCGTGAAATTGGCAGGTGGTAAGGAAAAAGTAATTAGTCAATTCCACCAAGCTATGCAGGAAAAAAATCACCAATGGTGCATGCAATTAGCAGATTATTTATTGGCTTTGGATAAAAATGATGCTAAAGCAAAAGAGATGAAAATTCAGGCATTAAAAAAAGCTGCGGCTACACAAATCAATGCGCCAGCTAGGAATTATTATTTATCTTTTGCGAGAGAGTTGGAGAAATAAAATTTTAAGAGGTGTCAGGAGTGAGGTGTCAGGGGGCAGAAGGAAAACTTCAAATAAGAACATCTTTTCGCTTTAAAGAATGAGGTACAATTCTTTTAAGCCCGATTTTCTGACTCCTGACCCCTGTCACCTGACTCCTTGTGAGTTACGAGATTATATAACTAATAAACTATCCAATTCATTTTACTTTGCAAGTTCAAAATAAACTAAAAAAATAAGCAGATGGTCATTATATTTTTTACTGTATTTGTAGTGCTAATTCTGGTAGAATTAACCAAAAGTTTAAGTGCGAACGGAACGCCTCCTATTCTACAAAGCTACCCTTGGCAATTAGACCTCGCCTATTTTATGTGGAGCAATATTCGATACTTTAGAATAATTTTAATTTCTATTCTAATTTTACTGGCTTTAAATATGTCTCCTGTAGAGCAATCCAGTCTCGTAATTCCTAGTATAATTCTAGGAATAATCTGGGCAGTCATCTTTTACATATTCAATTATGTTTGGGTCGGCAAATACAAATTTGAAGTGCTGAAAAATCCAGTATTCAAATCGGCTGCTCAAAATAAAATTGCCCTCTCTGAACAAGTATTAGGCGTGGATTGGAAAGGGGAGCAAAAAGCATATCCCGTAAGTATGATTTTTTATCACCATCAATTTTCTGATACCATTGGGAATCATCCGATTGTGGTAACCTATTGTGGAATGTGTATGGCAGGGCGTGTTTATGATGGACTAGTTGAAGGGGAGGCGTTGCATCTTTCTTTAGTAGGAGCGATTACTTACAACGCTATTTTAAAAGATTCTAAAACGGGGACTTGGTGGCGACAGGAAACGGGCGAGGCAGTCAAAGGAGAACGAAAGGGTATGCAATTAGAAGATGTTCCAATGGAGCAAATGAGTTTAAAAAATTGGTTGGCTAAACATCCTACTTCTGAAGTTTTGCAACAGGACCCGAACTATGTTGATAAATATACTTTTTTGACTCAATTGATGAATTACGAGGCAAGCTTTCCGAGATGGTTTAATCAAGTACTCCCTCCTTTGGTGATTGGTTTAGAAGTAAACGGACATAGCAGGGCCTATAACTGGAACGAACTCCATAAAAAGAGAATAGTTCATGATGCGATAGGTGATAAACAATTGTTGTTACTAAGTTCGGAAGATGGAACTTCTCCTTTTGTCTATGATAGAACAGTTGATGGTCAAGCATTAAAATTTGAAATTAATGGAGATGAGCTAACAGATACCAATACCCAATCTAAATGGGATTTGTTTGGACGTTGTACCACAGGGAAATTGAAAGGAAAGGAGTTGTCTAAGGTACAAAGCTATCGACAATTTATTCGAGCATGGATTAGCTTTCGTCCAGATTCTTCTTTTTATGATTTTAACTAGAGAAAGGATAAAATAACTATTTGTTGCTCTAGGTCGAAAACGAAATGATTAGTATTAGAAATTTAGTAATGAGGAGTCAGGATTCAGGGGTCAGGGGTCAGTAAAGCCCACCTGACTCCTGACTCCTGACTCCTGACATCTTAAAAGAAATATGAGTAGAACGAAATTAGTATTACTAGGAACAGGAACACCCGTTATGGCGAGCAATCGCTATCAAAGTTCATTGGCTATTATAGTGGATGAACAACCATACATTGTAGATTGTGGAAGTGGTATTTTGGAACGCTTATCTAACGCCCGTGCAATGGGAATTAAAGGTTTAGATAATCCTAAATTGACCCGTTTATTTGTCACCCATTTTCATCCTGACCATACCCTTGGTTTACCTGGGTTTATTATTGCCCCTTGGAATATGCAGCGGTGGGATAGGTTGAAAATTTATGGACCAAAAGGGATTAAGAAAAAAGTAAAAGGCATTTTAAAAGTCTATGAACCTGGGATTAATGAGCATTTGTATAATAATCCCAAAGTCATGTCGCCCCTTGATGTAAAACCAATAACCATCAAAGAAAGAATTTTTTATAAAGATGATTTGGTAACGGTGGAGGCTATCCCTGTAGTACATGGTTCTTTCGAGGCTTATGCCTTTAAATTTACCACTCCAGACAAAACAATAGTCGTTTCAGGTGATACTTGTCCTGTGGAAGAATTACATGAAAAGGCTAAAGACTGTGATATTTTGGTACACGAAGTGTATAGTGAAACTATCATGGAAACAAAGCCAAAAGTTGCCCAAGATTATTTTAGAAAAGTTCATACAGGGGGTATTGAATTAGGGAAAATTGCCAAAAAAATACAACCGAAACAATTGGTATTGACCCATCAAATTGCTTATGGTTTAGGTAATGGAGCAGCGGAAGAAGTCATTATAAAAGAAATTAGAAAAAATTATCAAGGTGCGGTTGCTTATGGCAATGACCTTGACGTATTTTAGCAAAATAGGAGTGAGGAGACAGGAGTCAGAAAGGCAACCTGACTCCTGTCTCCTCACTCCTGACACCTTTTAAAACATGAAAATCGACGTAGGCAAAGCAATAGATGAGGCTAAACTCAATAGTTTCCACATCATTCTAGCACTTTTAGGCTTTTTGTTCACCATAGTAGAAGGCTTTGAAATGATTTGCTTAGGAATGATTACTACCGAAATTGCTAAGGATTGGAACATTGCTCCCCAAGATTTGGAATGGGCACATACTGCTGTATTAATCGGAATTTTGATTGGGTCATTTGCCGCAGGTTTATTGACGGATAAAATAGGTAGGCGAAAATCTTTGTTGATAATGTTTTCTTTAGCGGCAGCTGGAATGGGGGCAAGTTTTTATATCAGCAATATGACGGAATTAATTGGCCTCCGCTTTATTACAGGCTTTGGCGCTGGCGGTGCGCTGCCAATTGCAGTAGCATTGGTATCAGAATATGTTCCTGTAAAATATCGGAATATGCTTGTCATATTTGCTTATTCGGGAGCGCCTTTTGCCAGTTGGGTCGGTGGGTATTTCGGTAACTACTTTATAGCTAACTACGGTTGGCATGGGATGTTTTTACTAGGGTTTATGTTGGCCTTACCCATTTTGATTTGGATGTTCTTTTGGATGCCAGAATCTGCTAAGTATTTAGTGGTTAAAAACAAAGAATTAGATACGGCAAAGTCATTAATTCAAAAAGCGAATCCTTCAATTGCAATGTCATCTGGAGATGAATTATTCATCAATGAACCACCACAAACCAAAAGTCCATTGGCGGCTTTATTTTCTGGGAATACGACGGTTATTACATTTTTGCTTTGGTTAGCCTTTATTGGTGGACAGGTCATCGTTTATTTGATGTCTATTTGGTTGCCTACTTTCTTACAGAATGCAGGTTGGGCTGCGGATTTAAGTCGCCAGGCAGTAGGACATTACTATTTAGGGGCATTTTTTGGCGGTCTAGTATTGGGTTATTTGGCGGATAGATTCGGTTCAGCAAAGGTCATCATTGTTACTTTCCCTATTGCCGCCGTATTGTATTTCTTCTTAGGTCAATCGGTTAATGATGTGAATACTTGGTGGCTAATAGCTCCATTAGCTGGTGCTTTTGCTGTAGGTGGTATCATGGCATTAGCCCCGTTTGCAGCAGAGTTATACCCAACTAGTATCCGTGGAACAGGGGTAGGAGCGGCACTTGGTGTCGGTCGAATTGGAAGTATCATGACCCCTTTTATTGGAAAGGCCTTATTAGCGGCAGGCATTGGTGCAGTAGGCTTTTATAATACAGCCATGATTGCACCAATTGTAGCATCGCTTTCTATTTGGTTATTAGTGTTTTTAAGGAATAGAAATCAATGAAAATGTAAATTAAAATAAAAATTAAAAAATAGTGGCAATATGAAAATGCTATGCTATTTTTAATTTTTGTACATTTTAATTAAAAAACTATGAAAGAGAAAACTTACAACTTCGAAGACCGATTAGTTGAATTTGCAGGAGACATTATTGGATTTAATAAAACACTTCCAAATGATAATGTTGGACGGTATTATAACGACCAAATTTTAAGGTCATCGGGAAGTGCAGCCTTGCATTATGGAGAAGCACAAGGGACAGTTACACCAAAAGATTTTATTCATAAAATGTCTCAAGTTTTAAAGGAATTGCGAGAAACCAAAGTTTCCTTAAAAATTTTAGAACACGCAAAATATGGTGATGCAGAACAACGAAAATATTTAATTCACGAGGCATCTGAATTAGCGGCAATAAGTGGTAAAATGATTTTAAATAAACAGAAATTAATGAAAAAGTAAATTAAAAATGTGGTGCATATCTGTCGCTCTGTGTCTCGTTTTTTAATTTTTATTTACATTTTAATTTTAATTGAATATGATATATCAATCTTATATAAACGGAAAATTTACCAAACTAAAATCAACCTTTGACAACTACAGCCCAGAATCCAATAATAGCGTTTTTGCTCAAGTTGCTGACACCAGTACTCGACAAGCAAATTTAGCAGTTCAAGCGGGGGTAGATGCTTTTCCAAAATGGGCAGCATTAGCCCCTGAAATTAGAGCAGATTATCTAAACAAAGTAGCCGATAATTTAGAACGGAATGCGGATGAAATCAAAGAATTATTGATTCAAGAAGTAGGGTCGTGGATTGGCAAGGCAATGTTTGAATTGAAATCTGCTCCCCATTTCTTTAGAACAGCAGCGAAATTATGTACCCAAGTAAAAGGTTATGAAATTCCCTCTGAGCAAGGTAAAAAAAGTCTAGTGATTCGAGAACCTTTAGGCGTTGTTTCAGTCATTACTCCTTGGAATGTTCCGCTAAATTTATCAGCTCGAACCACTTCTGGCATTTTAGCCGCAGGTAATACGGTAGTATTAAAACCCTCCGAAGAATCCCCCTTAACGGGTGGTTGGGTATTGGCAAAAGCCTTCCACGAGGCAGGCGTTCCAGCAGGAGTATTTAATGTACTGACCTGTTCACGAAAAAATGTTGGGAGAGTAGGAAAGGTGATGAGTACGCATCCTGCGGTCAAGGCCATTAGCTTTACAGGTTCAACCAAGGTAGGGAAAGCTTTAGCTGCCAAAGCAGGTGCACTATTGAAAAAAGTGAGTATGGAATTGGGTGGTAAGGATGCCATGATAATTTTGCGGGATGCAGATTTAAGTAAAGCAGTTACAGGAGCTACTTTTGCGTCGTTTTTCCACGCAGGACAAATTTGTATGGGTACTAAACGAATCATGGTCCACGAAGATATAGCAGCTGAATTTATTGACCGATTTGTAAAGCATACTAAAACATTAGGAATCGGAGATATTCGAGCTTTCAATTGCCCAATCGCTCCATTAATTAATGCTAAACAAGTTCAATTGATTGAGGCGCAAGTGGCAGATGCTAAAAGTAAGGGGGCAAAGGTATTGACAGGAGGAAAGAAAGATGGTTTATATTATGAACCTACCATTTTAACCCATGTCACTTCTGAGATGAATACCTTCGATGAAGAATCATTTGGCCCATTAGTCTCCATTTATACTTTTAAAACGGAACAGGAGGCGATTGATATGGTCAATGCCTCTCAATATGGCTTATCCGCTGCGGTGGTTACAGAGAACGAATCCAAAGGGATGGAAGTGGCTAGACAAATTGTTTCAGGTATGTGTCATGTCAATGATGGTACAATATATGGCGAGGCTTTGGCACCATTTGGCGGAGCAAAAAATAGTGGTATTGGACGATATGGTGGAATGGCCTCAATTGATTCTTTTACAACCACTCGTTGGATAACTATTGACCAAGGAAAACGACATTATCCACCTCCATTTGTGGAGTAAAGTGTGGAATGAAAATTAAAATTAAAATAAAAATTAAAAACCGTTGCATTAGCGTAACGTCAGAAATAAAATGGGCAAATTAAAATTATAATAGCTTGTCAACTAGTGCTGTTTTATTTTTTCGCTTATCTTCTGAATGACTAATTTGTAATTTTGTATTTTTTAAATTTATAATTAATAACAACCTTGAAATACGGAGCTATTTTTAATTTTTATTTACATTTTAATTGAATTACTAAGAGAGAGAAAACTTTTAACTTCGAAGACCGCCTAATTGAATTTGCTGGAGATATTATTAAATTTAATAAAACCCTTCCAAATGATAATGTAGGGAGATATTATAATGACCAAATATTAAGGTCGTCAGGGAGTTCTGCTTTACATTATGGAGAGGCACAAGGGACTGTTACTCCAAAAGATTTTATTCATAAAATGTCTCAAGTTTTAAAAGAATTGAGAGAAACCAAAGTTTCTTTGAAAATTTTAAGGCGAGCACAGTATGGAGATGAAACCCAACGAAAATATTTAATTCAGGAGGCAGGGGAATTAGCTGCGATTAGTGGAAAAATGATTCTGAATAAAAAGAAAGAACACGGAATAAAAAATTAGAAATTAATTAAAATTAAAATGCAAATTAAAATTAAAAATGTGCATACAGCCAATTCCGTTTTCAAACCAAATAATTTTAAAGATTTGATTTTACTTTGGACTATTCCTAGTTAAAAAGTAGAATAGGTAAAAGACTAAAGATTAATGTTTTAGCACTAGGGCCATTTTTAATTTTCATTTTTATTTTCATTTTAATTCTTCTATGACAAAACAACCAACTGCCACCTCCAAAGGCATGATTATGACCCTAGTCTTCATGACAATTACAGGGGCGATAGCAGTTGATGTAAGTGTACCAGTATTGACAGAAGTAGCCACCGCTTTCGGTTTAAAAGCGAGTAGTGGTCAGTTAATAATAAGTGCGTTTTTAGTAGGCTATGCAGCAGGGCAAATCCCTATAGGTGTTTTAGGAGACAGTCTAGGCAGAATTCCAATTATTTATGGAGGCATCTTATTATATATAATTGCTGGATTTATTACCGCCTATGCCCCTACAATGGAGACCATTTTAATAGCTCGTTTTTTTCAAGGCATAGGTGCATCAGTTGGTCCTGTATTGGGAAGAGCAGTTATTCGAGATATTTCTAAAGGGACAGAGCTGACAAGAAATATGTCGCTCATTGTAACCGTATTAGGCGTTGGTACCTTATTGTCACCTATAATAGGAAGTGCTTTAGTAGGCATCTGGAACTGGAAAGCTACTTTTTTATTTAGTCCATTTTTAGGAATATTAATTTTGATATTGATGCCTTTTTTTCTGTATGAGACTTTAGATAAAAGTCAGGTTCAAAGAAATTTAGTGCAGCAATTAGGATATAGTATTACATCTTTTTTTTCAAGCCCTCAAAGTATTTGGGGAACATTGATAACGGCACTTGCTTTTTCAGGCTACATGAATTTATTAGCCTCGACTTCGAATATTATCGTGGATATTTATGGTTATCCTGCTACCTATGTAGGTGGTATTTTTGGATTAGCATGTATCTCTTATGTAGCAGGAGCAGTTATTAATCGGAAGTTAGTTACCAAATACGGGACTTTAAAAATGTTAGGAGTTGCTATGTTTATTTATGGTATTTCTAGCATACTCTTGGCTTGGGTAACTTGGAAAGGCAGCATTGGCATTGTACCACTTTGGATAATCTTTTCTATTTATCTGTCAGGGTTAGGTTTTATGTTGCCAAATGCGGCGGCTATAACTATTGACCCTTTACCAAAATCAGCTGGCTTTGCAGCATCTATATTAGGAACAACACAAATTGGGGTAGCAGCTTTATTAACTGCATATACTTCGACCATTTATCAAAATAGTATCACAACTGTTACTGGGGTAATTGCTACCTCAGGAATATTGGCAGTTCTGGTATTTTTAGTAGGAAAAAGAATTTTTAAATTAGGGGTCAGGTGACAGGCGTCAGGAGTCAGAACTATACCCTCTGACTCCTGACACCTAACTCCTGACACCTCAAAACAAGAATATGTCACTTAGAAACAAAAGAATTATCGTAACTGGAGCAGCATCAGGCATCGGACAGCAGACTGCTAAATTACTAAAACAGAAGAGAGCCAAAGTCATTGCTTTTGACTTGAATGAGCCTAAAAAATATGTCGATGAATTTATCCAAATAGATTTATCTAAACCCGCTGCAATCAAAAAAGCAGTTGACCAATTTTCGGGTGGAGCAGATGCTTTGTGTAATGTAGCAGGGGTGCCACCGACTGTTCCTTTACCTTTGATTTTGCAAATAAATACTTTAGGTACTATGGCGTTTGCAGAGGCAATGATTCCGAAATTGAATGAAGGGGCATCGGTTGTAAACGTGGCATCTATCGCAGGGATGAAATGGGCGAGTAATTTAGATTTGATAAAAGAGTTTTTGAAAGTTAAGGATTTCTCTAAAGTGACCGCTTTCATTGAAGAACATGGTTTAGACGATGCCGCTTGTTATAACTTTTCTAAAGAAGTGATTATCGTATGGACGATGATAAATTACTATACTTGGAAAGACCGAGGCATTCGAATGAATGCGGTTAGCCCAGGGCCTATTCAAACGCCTATCTTGAAGGATTTTATGGCAACTATTGCCAAAAGAGGAAAGAAAAAGCAATTAATTGACCGACTAGGAAAGCCAGAAGAAATTGCTGGTGTGATTGCTTTTCTTTGTGATAATGCGCAGAGTCAATGGATTAATGCGCAGAATATTTTGGTAGATGGTGGGTTGTTTTCTGGGCGGTTTAAGGATAATAATGGGTTTTGATAGTCTAGATACTATGACTATCTAGTTTAAATCATTTTGCTTTTTAATATACCATTTTCCAGTTTTTTTACTCAAAAATTCAATTTTCTCAATCATATATTGACTTTGAATTTCTTTTTTATTTCCTATTTCATCGGAAAGATTTTTGTAAAAAACAGTCGTTTTTCTCATTAATCTTTTATTATTGATTTTTACTTCATTCAATAATTGTTCGGTAAGAATATTTGTTGAAATTTTCAATAATGACTGTTTTTTTCCATCAGCATATAAAGTAAAATCAGTTTCTACTTGTCTATCTGTTAATTTAAATGGATGATTACCAAATTCTTTAATGTGATACTCAATAATCATCGAATCAACATAAGCAGGAGCATTATATATTTTTAAAATAGTTGTTTTTAAGTCACTTAAACCATTTATTGCTATATATGGTCTTGTTTGTTTTGCAAGAAGGATATTTTGATTTTTTATTAGTTCAGATTGGTCATCAATTCTATTATTTTGAACGTTAAATAATTCATTTTGAGTTGACATTAATTTATTCTGTTGAATAGCAATAATGCCACCTAAAACTGTTGCAATTAGTAATAAAGTTAATGATAACACTTTTGTTAAAGCCCAAGTTGACAGATACGGTTTTAGATTATCTTTTATCTCCTTAGAGAAATTAGATAACTCACTAGGATTTTTGATGATTTTTTCAATGGATTTACTAATTTTTTCAGATGAATTATTATATTCTTTTTCAAGATAGTTAGTAATGAGTTTATATAGAAGAAATAACGAAAAAAGTAACAAGAAACCTAAAATTGCAAATCCAATTTTATTTGAATAGAATTGTGATAAATCATTCCAATAAAAAGTAATTATACTACCAATACCTATTCCTAGAAATGTAGTATATATACTTGTGAAATTTATTTTTTTCTTTGATGAAATATCTTCTTTAGAAGATTTAGATTTGTTAGATATATTTTTTATTTACAAATAAATAATACTTTTAAGGTATAAAATGTATTTGCTGGAATATAACTATGATTTGTAAGAAGATTAGCAAATCTGATTTAATTTCTTAAATGTAGAAATTCCTATATTATTTCCCTGAAAAATGGACTAGATTTATAATCACCCTTTCATTTACTTTAAACTAGAACTATTCTTCGCGAACAAAAAATAACAAATCCCCGCAATCAAAAAAGTCTACTAAATAGGCATCCATAGGCTAATTTAGAGATACTGAAAAAAGAAATTTGTACTTAATCGTCAAACTCCTTAATTTTATACAAAATAATTTTTATGTCTAAAATAACGATTAAGTCTGAAATTGATGCAAAAGCGTTATTAGCAGGAGTTGCTAATTTAAAGCTTAAGGAGTTGGAAGAATTTATGAGAGAATTGAGTGGTATAGTAACTAGAAAAAAGACAAAAGACAAAAAGTATCAAATAGCAACATTATTGAATAAACATAATCAGACGATTTTAAGTAAAAAGAAAAGAAATCGGTACGCAGAATTATATCAAAAATTGGAGGCAGATATTATCACAGAAACGGAACGAAAAGAATTTTTATTACTTACTAAAGAAGAGGAAACTTTAAGAAATGAAAGAGTAAAAATTTTGATACAATTATCTCAGTTGAAAGGTCTGCCATTTAACCTATTATTAAAAGAATTAGGGTTAAAACCAATTGGGGATGCCTGATTACGTTTCCGATAAAATTAAAAATCAAGTACGCAAAAGAGCTAAAGGTTATTGTGAATATTGCTATTCTACTACTTCTTTCTCACCTATTGGTTTTGATATAGACCATATTATACCTGTTTCATTAGATGGAAAATCTATTTTAAAAAATCTTGCATTAGCTTGTGGTGAATGCAATGGTCATAAACATGCCAAAACTCATTATTTTGACCCTGTCACTCTTCAAAAAACCAGACTATTTCATCCTAGAAAAGATTATTGGCCAGACCATTTTCAATGGAATCAAGACGAGTCTTTAGTTGTTGGTATTACAGCAATTGGTAGAACAACTGTTGACTTATTGGAGATGAATAGGGAAGGTAATGTAAATCTTCGTTTCTTATTGCAGTTGGTTGGTTTGCATCCTCCTAAAGCATACATAAAAAATTAACTACTCATTCTTTCTTTCCTAAACCCTCTCGGACTAACCCCCATCTTCTTCTTAAAAAACTTACTAAAGTGGGAAGGGTCTTTGAAATCTAAAAAATAGGAAATCTCTGCAATTGAATTACTAGTACCTAATAGGTATTTCTTAGCCTCATTCAATAGATGTTCATGGATAATTTGGAGTGCAGGTTTTTGAACCAATGCTTGACAAATTCGATTCAGGTGAACGGGACTAATATTTAATGCTGTGGCATACTGCTGTACTGATTTAGATTGATGTGTATTTTGTTTGATTAAATTTTGAAAGGTATGAAAATACGTCAACATTCTATTTTCGGTAGGTATAATTTGAGTAGGTTGTTGTTGTTCTACTCGATACAATTGCAAGAGTAATAATTGGAAAAGTAATTGAATCGCATATCTTTTCTCTGTACCTACACTCGTTATTTCATTGATTAATGTTTGTCTAGAATGAAGGATTCCTTTAAAATTTACCGTATTTTCATCAAAAGAAAACTGTTGTAATTGGTTTAATTGCAATAATATCTTTTTTCTATCGGTTAGACTTTTTTCAAAAAAGGTATTGGAGAAAGTAAATACATCTCCTTGTATATCAGCTTGAAGGACAAATCCATGTAACGTATTATTAGGAATGATTAAGGCGCAAGGAGGGTTAAGCGGTATTTTCTGACCTTCAGACAATAAAAAACCACCACCTTCCATAATTATAAACAATTGCACTAAATCCGTATGCAAATGCTCGGTGATTTCATAATTATATACGGCACTTCTTTTCTTTAAAGGCTCGTAATTAATCAATTCAAAAGAGACAGGATTTTGTTGCTCTCCGTATGGACCTTTGTAATGCAATAATTTCTTTGGCATTATGTTCTTTTTTTATCATAAAGTAAAAAATGAAGTAGCTAAAATGAAAATAATGTTCGATTTATACAAGTTTTAAAAGAATATATACCAGTTTTTAGTTATTCATCTCCTTAATTTTGTCCAATCACTAATGTATTAAAATGAGGATTAATAAGATTTCGACTTCCTTAATAATTGGGTGGTTTTTAATTTTAATTTACATTTTAATTTTAATTGAAAGAGCAATAAGATGGCGAAATCAAATACACAAGTAGGGATTATTGGTGCAGGACCGGCAGGATTGTTTTTGTCAAAAATACTCCACAGTCAAGGTATTGATAATATTGTATTGGAAAATAGAAGTCGACATTATGTGGAGAATAGATTGCGAGCTGGGTTGTTGGAACATAATACAGTTGAACTACTAAAAGAATTAGGAGTAGGCGATAATTTGACAGCCAAAGGAATTCCACATCATGGAGTGATGTTAAGTTTTAATGGCGATAGAGTACATATCCCTTTTGAGGAATTGACAGGAGGAAGAAGTATTACTATTTACGGACAACGCTTTGTCGTTCGAGATTTGATTGCTAATTTGTTTGATAAAGAAAAGCGTACCATTCATTTTGAAGCAAAAGCCACTAAAATAGAAGGCATCGAAAGCGACAGCCCAATTATTCATTATGATATGAATGGCGAAAGCCACGAAATTCATTGTGATTATGTAGCAGCTTGTGATGGCTATCATGGGGTAGGTAGACAAACTTTACCTGAGCATACTTTTAATACCCACCGCATCGAATATCCATTTAGTTGGTTAGGTATTTTAGCAGAAACACCACCTTCTTCCGATGAATTGATTTATGCTTTTCACAAAAGAGGTTTTGCTTTATTGAGCTATCGTTCTCCAACGGTTAGTCGCCTATATATTCAAGTAGCCAATGACGACCATGTAGATAATTGGTCTGACGATAGGTTATGGGATGAATTGGATATACGGCTAGGTTCTAAAGGTTGGACGCTTAATCGAGGCCCAATTACCCAAAAGGGTATCACACCGATGCGTTCCTACATGATTGACTATATGCAGCATGGGCGGTTATTTATGGCAGGAGATGCGGCACATATTGTACCTCCGACGGGTGGAAAAGGATTAAATCTAGCCGTTGCAGATGTGAAATTATTGGGAAAGGCTTTTGTCGCTAAATATCATGATAAAAATAATGCGCTCTTGGAAAATTATTCTGAAGATGCCCTAAGAAGAGTTTGGCGCACCCAACATTTTTCTAACTTTATGACCCAACAATTTCACAAGCGGTTTGAAAATGGTTCTTTTGATTATCATTTACAAAAAGCGCAGTTTGATTATATAAAGCAGTCGGAATCCATGCGGACGACTATTGCAGAGAATTACGTTGGGTTGGGGAAGGTGTGAAAATGGGATAGGAGTCAGGTGTCAGAGGGCACAGAAATAGGCAACAGTTTGAAAATTTTTAGATAACAAAGGTTTGTAGGAATTCTTGGATAATTTAATAGATTAACCGGTTGCTAGTTATTTATCAAAGAACCCAAAGTTTTCAGGTAGCGGCATAAAGCCCCTGACACCTGACACCTCAAACCTGACACCTCAAAAAAAATGACTAAAGAAGAAAAAGCAGAATTGCGAAAAGCATTTGAAGATATTCCTGGTACACGGGTATTCACTCCTGAACGTAGTAGAGTAGGATATCACCTCAATCAATTTTGCATGTCACTCAATACAGAATCCGGTCGAGAAGCATTTAGAGCCGATGAAAGAGCCTTTTTGGATAAATTCCCAATGTCCGAAGAACAAAAACAAGCGGTGTTGGATAGAGCATGGATTAAAATGTTAGACCTAGGAGGAAATATTTATTATACTTTTAAAATTGCTATGTGTGACAAAACCTCTATGCAGCATGTTGGAGGTAAAATGTCTGGTATTACCGCTGATGAATTCAAGGAAATGATGTTGAGTGGCGGTCGGTCGATTATAGGAAATCGGAGTAAGACAAGTGATTATTGATTTTTCGTAGCTCAGACATTCTTGTCTGAGAATTATTTAACCTAAACTCAGACAAGAATGTCTGAGCTACGCATAATAAAATGGCAAAAATAGTAGGAGGAATTGGCTGTTCACATGTTCCACCAGTAGGAATAGCACATGACAAAGGAATTACTGAAGATGGTTACTGGTCGCCTTTATTCGCTGCTTTACCTGCTGCCCGAAAATGGTTGAAGGATTTAGCTCCTGATGTAGTGATTGTCGTTTATAACGACCATGCTAGTGCATTTTCATTAAAATTAATACCCACCTTTGCAATTGGGGTAGCGCCTTATTATGAAAATGCGGATGAGGGCTATGGGCCTCGCAAGATTCCAAATTATGATGGTGCGCCAGAATTGTCTTGGCATATTACAGAATCTTGTATTTTGGATGGTTTTGATTTAACGATTGTAAATGAAATGGATTTAGACCATGGCTTTTCTGTACCTATGACTGTTATGTTTGGGGAACCAGAAGCGTGGCCAGTAAAGGTGATACCGATATGTGTCAATGTTATTCAATATCCTCCACCAACTGCTGAGCGGTGTTTTCAATTGGGGCAAGCGATTGGTAAAGCGGTAGCAGAATATGATGAAGATTTGCGAGTGGTGATAGCGGGAACAGGAGGAATGTCTCATCAATTACAGGGTGAAAGAGCAGGAGTAATCAACACGGAGTTTGATGTAAACTATCTTAATGCTTTAAGTGGTGATAATACAGTAAATCGCAATCGTCCTCACCTAGAATACATTCGAGAAGCTGGTTCGGAAGGTATAGAATTGGTTATGTGGCAAGTAATGCGTGGTGCTATGGAAGAGAAAGTAGTCGAAAAGTTTAGAAAATATCATGTAGCCTCTTCCAATACTGCATTTGGGGTGATTTGTTTTGAAAATGCAGTTTAATAAGGAGTCAGGTGTGAGGAGTCAGGTGTCAGATTGCGCTATGTATAGCACGCTGACCTCTGACCCCTGACTCCTGACCCCTCAAAATAAAAATATGAATATAGTAATGGCAGGGGCAGGTTCTATTGCCCGAAAACATTTAGCGGCTTTAAAAAATATACCTTATGCCAAGGTGGTTTCTTTAGTAGCTGGGAATGAGGCAGAGGCAAAGGAAGTATCCGCAGCAAATAATATTCCTCATTGGACTTTGGATTTAGGTGAAGCATTAGCTATTCCAGGAGTGGATTGTGCTATTTTATGTACGCCAACTCCCATGCACTCGGCACAGGCGATACAAGTGATGAAAGCAGGAAAACATGTGCTAGTAGAAATTCCAATGGGGATGTCTTTGGCAGAATCTAGAGCTATTTGTGAGGTACAAAAAGAAACAGGTCTAACGGCAATGGTGGCGCATACTCGTCGTTTTAATCCGCCGCATCAATGGCTACATGAAAAATTTAAAAGTGGCGAATTAACCCTTCATCATTTAGTGGTAGAAACGCTTTTTCATAGAAGAACCAACAAAAGTGCTTTAGGAGTAGATAGAGATTGGTCTGACCATTTATTATGGCATCATGCAGCGCATAGTGTAGATTTATTTGCTTGGCAAACGGGAGAACCTATTATCAAAAGGTGGGCACAACAAGGTCCAGTTAGTAAAGTGATTGGTGTGCCTTTAGACATGACCATTGGCTTAAAATCTTCCAGTAATAAATTATGTACCGTTGCCCTTTCCTTCAATAATGAAGGCCCATTAGGTTCTTGGTTTAGATATATCTGTGAAGAAGGCACATTTAAGGTACGATATAACGATATGACCAATGGCTGGGATAAGCCTGTCGAATACGATTGGAATGGGGTATCTGATAATGGCATTGAATTACAAGACCGTGAATTCTTTGAAGCTATAAAGGAAGGGCGAGACCCAGAGGCTAGTGCGCATTCCTGTTTTGTATGTATGGAAAATTTACACAAATTAGAATATGTAGCTCGTAATTAGGTGTCGGGGGTGAGGAGTCAGGGGTCAGAGGTTTCGGGAATTCTGCTAGCTTTAGGGTTTTAACCCAAAATATTTATCAAAATGGTACGAAATTTCAAAAACCTTAGAATTTGGCATCGGTCCAGAGCTTTTGTAAAAACCATTTATCAGTTGACAAAGAGTGTTCCAAAAGAAGAACGATTTGGTTTGACTTCTCAAATTAAACGAGCAGCTATATCTGTCCCTTCTAACATAGCAGAAGGATGTGGAAAAGGAACAGAAAAAGATTTAAATAGATTTTTAGATAATGCAGTTGGTTCTGCTTGTGAAATAGAAACGCAGCTATATTTAGCGTATGATTTAGAATTTATAGACCAAAAGGTCATGGAGTCAACAACGGATGAAATTCAGCAAATCAGAAAAATGATTGTTGCTTATCAAAAAACCTTAAGGTTTTAATAAGCACCTTATCTCTGACACCCGACCCCTAAATAAAAAAAATGACTAAAAAATTATTAGTAGTAGGTGCGCACTCCGCAGATTATGTCTGGCGAGCAGGAGGCACCATCGCAAAAGTTGTAGAGCAAGGAGGTGAAGTATTAAACTTAGCCCTTTCTTATGGAGAAAGAGGAGAATCAGGCGTATTATGGAAAGAAAATCCAAATCGTTCTATAGAAGAGGTCAAGCAAATTAGACATGAAATGTCTGTCCAAGCATCTGCTATTTTAGGCTGTGAATTTAAGTGTTTAGATTGGGGAGATTACCCGATGATAATTAATGATGAACG
>CAZXYA010000107.1:0-20140 GCA_964644655.1 uncultured Saprospiraceae bacterium
TTTAAAAACAGGAGTTATGTTGATATAATGACTGTTTTTAAAGTTGAAAATAGGATGAACAAATGCTGTTTGTGAACCGCTTGCAGACGGGATGCAGAAGCAGCATAAATTGTAAGTTGATCTTTTCACCGTTCATTCTTCAGTAAAGTCAAAAAAGTCCAGATTTTTGAACAAAAAATGCTAATTTCTCTATTCAAATAGACTTAACTTGGGCATTCCCTAAATAACCTACCATAATTTTGCCTAGTTTTTGTATCTTGTTAAAAATATAGAAACTACACCTAATACAACAATATTTTCACTAGATGTCCACCTCAAAAAATCGACAGCTTGCCGCTATCCTCTTTGCTGATATTGTCGGCTATACCGCCCTTATGCAAAGGGATGAACAAATAGCAGCTACCCTTTTACGAAATTTCCAACAACAATTAGAAACAAAAGTCGCCACCCACAATGGTCGAATCGTCAACTTCTATGGCGATGGCGCTTTATGTACCTTCCAAATTCCCATAGATGCGGTACGTTGTGCGATGGACTTACAAATCATTTTTCAGCACGAACCTAAAACCCCTGTTCGGATAGGGGTGCATAGTGGCACCATCACATTAGAAGGCGAAAAAATATTTGGCGATAGTGTGAATATTACTTCTCGGATTGAATCAATGGGGGTTGCAGGTGGCATTTTATTGTCCAAAAAAGTAAGGGATGAGGTGAAGAATAATCCCGATTTAAAAATGCAGGCTTTGGGGAATTTTGAATTTAAGAATGTGGAAGAGCCGATGGCTGTTTTTGCCTTGGCAAATAAGGGTTTTGTTATACCTACCAAAAATCAACTTAAAAATTATCTTCCGGCTACTCGGTCCTCTTTTCGTCAATGGCTTGCGCCGCTAGTGATTGCCGCTTTGTTAATGGCTAGTTTTGCTTATTGGCAAAACGTTAATAAAAACAAGGAAAAATCTATAAAATTAAATCAGTATCATTTTGAACCGACTCGCACACCACTTCCCAATAAATTGATTCAACAAAGAGTCGCTATTTTACCGATTAAAAATCTAACCAATCAACCTGATTTAGACATTCTGGGCACCATGGCTGCCGATTGGATTACGCGTGGATTAATGGACATTGAAAATGCGGAAGTGGTATCCCCTAATACGGTGACTCAAAACTTAAATGCTATCGGTATCTTACCCAATAATCCCAGTAAGACCCCTTCCTTTTCGGAATTAACGGGCGCTCAAAATTACATTCAAGGCAATTTTTACAAAGAGGGAGAAACGCTTTTATTTTTAATGCAATTGGTAGATGCCATTGGTGGAAAAGTACAATACAATTTTCCAGAAATTCGAGGAGTTATTACCCAAAGAGAAACCATGATTACCAAACTTAGAGAAATGATTGCAGGTTATTGGGCGGCGCAAGATTTGGTTAATCAACAAAAAATTAAAGCACCAAAATATGAAGCCTATAAACGGTATATAGAATTTACTCATGGTATTGGCAATAGTCTGCAAAATATGGAAGAAATTTTAACCATAGATAGTACTTTCTACTTAGCCCGATTGCGCAATTTAAATGATGAACGAGCCGAGTCTGGGCAAACCGTTCATTTTGAATTTTTGGAACGACATTATGAAAATTTAAGCCAATATGAAAAATCTTGGTACAACTATCTTAGGGCATTCTACTTGGGGCAACCTTTAAAAGCATTTAATTATTTAAACGAATTGAGAAAAAAGTACCCTAAAGATTTTAGTGTCAACCACGAATGTGCAGGATTGGCAGATGAAGGACTGAACAATGCCCAACTGTCTATGGATATTTATAATCAAATGAAGGTCAATATCGCCAATCCTACACAAGGAGGCGTCCTTTACAACTGGAGAGTTTATCATGAGATGTTGAATCGGTATAACCTAAAAGACTTAACTGATTTAAAAGATTATTATGAAAAAGTAAAACCTAATAAAGCCGCCAATCCAGGGCCGTATTATGGTGCTAAGTTATTGGGGGCTGCTTTACTGGGGGAAGAAGAAGATGTTCAAGAAATTTTAGACTCGGAGAGACCTACAGCTGGATGGCATGCTTCTATGGCAGGCTATTCTAAAATATGGACTAAAAAACAAAGGGCGCAATTATTTACTAGCGCCATTAAAGAGATTACAACGAACTATAACAAGCCAGAAACTTATCAAAATGTAGTGGAGGTTTTTCAAGGAAAAATACCTACCATCAATTTTGAATCCTTAAAAAAATTGAAAGTCAACCATGAATTAAGAAATTTACATTGGTCGGCTTTGGCTTTTTTAGATAAAAAGGAGCTAAGTCAACTACCTGACCTTATTGGACGCCTCAAAGAGTTAGCCATTCCCTCCTTAGATGTATCGGCAGTCTTTGGTGCGGCTTATGCCAATTATATCCTAGGGGTGGTTTATACCAAACAGGGTGATTTAGAACTCGGTATGCAATATCTAAAAACTTCGAGAGCACATGGTTTTCATACTTATGTATGGAATTATCAATATGATACTCATTTAATGCCTTTGTATGAATTACCTGAGTTTCAGGAGCTGATGCAGCCTATTTGGCCTGCGGTGAAAGATTAGCTTTAAAGGTGGGCGATGCTTTCAAAGTATCGCCCACCTTTAAAGAACGCTCTTTTCCCCCGTGACTTCCCGTCATGGGTTTACAATCCCGATTTTCGGGAGTAAATTTAAAGCAAAGAAAGCTTGAAAATTTACAGGGTGACGGGAAGTCCTATTGATACCCCATAAGTCTCAAATGTGAGATTTAGTATCAAATTTTGCAGTAAGTTTTTGGTTTGCAGGGGCTATCTCCCCCTCTGGAGGGGGCTGGGGGGAGGAATTTTCGGGCTTTTGTTAAATTTATAAATCATTCCACCCCCCCAACCCCCGCCAGCGGGGGAGAACATCCTGCAAATTGATAACAATTCTTCTAAAATTGATGATTTTTCATCCTCAAAAAAGATGTGGGGTATCAATAGGACGGGAAGTCACCCCGTAAAGCTAAACGAAGAAAAAAGGAAACTACAAAAATAAAAAAGATGGCAAAACTACAACCAACGGAATTCCTACAATTTGTAACCGAAGTAAAAGCAAAAATTCAACAAGCGCGCTTGACTGCCTTAAAAGCGGTCAATCATCAATTAATAGATTTAAATTGGACAATTGGACAACTCATTGTGGAACGACAAGCAAAACATGGTTGGGGGAAATCGGTGGTCGAAAAATTATCGAAGGAATTGCAAAAGGCGTTTCCAAATACTAAAGGCTATTCTGTTCAAAACTTGTGGTATATGAGGCAATTTTACTTAGAATACTATCAATCCGCAATTCTCCAACCAATGGTTGGAGAAATTAGTTGGACGAAGAATATTATTATAATGAGTAAATGCAAAGATGATTTACAAAGAGAATTTTATCTAAAAATGACCAAAAAGTACGGTTGGACAAAAGCTGTACTCCAACATCAAATAGGCAATCAATCTTACGAAAAATATTTACTCAATCAAACTTCTTTTGACCAAACACTTCCTGACTACCTAAAAGGTCAAGCAAAATTAGCCCTCAAAGACGAATATAAACCAAATAATACTAATTTAACAACTTGCAAAGCGTATGGTTTTTTCATAAATTTACTGCTTACAGAATCAATAGCCGTATTTTTATGAAAAAAGAAACTGAAATTCAACAATTTTTTGAAGCCAATCAAGGGATTCTTTCTATTGGGCAATTGCAAAGTGTAGGCATCAATTATTATTGTCTAAATCAATTTATCGCTGCTCAAAAAATAGAACGCCTTAAACCAGGACTCTATCGTTGGACAAACTATATTGGAGATGATTTAGAGGAAGCCTTAAAGCTCATTCCGAGCGGGATAGCTTGTTTGTTTACCGCTGCGGCTTACTATGAATTAACTACTTTTGTTTCAAGTCAATATCATGTTGCGATTTCCAAAAAAAGAAAAATCAGACTACCAGTATATCCTCCAATAAAATTATACTATTGGAGTGGTTCTCAATTAAGTTATGGTGAAAAATTAATAAAAAATAAGGATGGACTACCAATAAGGATATATGATAAAGAAAAGACCGTTTGTGATTTTCAAAAATTTAGAAATAAAGTGGGAATGGATTTAAGTAAAGAAGTTTTAAAAAATTATTTAAACCGCAAAGACCGAAATATTAGCAAGCTAATGTCCTACGCAAAAGCCTTAAATATTAGCTCTGTTCTTCAAAAATATTTAGAAATTCTACTATGAGTAAAAATATACAGTCTATCCAAATGAAACTCAAACATCTATCAAAGATAAAGAACAGGAATCACCAACTAACTTTAACTCGATATTTTCAAGAGCGATTACTATTTCGGCTTTCTGTTTCCACTTACAAGAATCATTTTTACCTAAAAGGAGGGGCCTTGGTTTATGCGCTAGAAAAAGAAGAAAGCCGCCCAACCTTAGATTTAGATTTATTAGCCCAAAAAGTCCCTCCAACGCATCAGGTACTCAAAGAAATCTTTCAAACCATTTGCAGCTTGGATTATTCAAAGGACGGTGTCCTATTTGATACTGCTAAAATTGAAACCATAGAAATTGTAAAAGAAGGAAAGTATAGTGGAATCCGAATAAAAATACCAGCTGGCTTAGGCAAAATACAACAAAGAATGCAATTGGACATTGGTTTTGGAGATATTATTATTCCTGGGCCGGTAGAAATGGATTACCCTACCTTATTGGAAATGGAGATTCCGAATATTTTCGCTTATTCAGTAGAGTCCTTGGTTGCAGAAAAATTTGAAGCCATGATTGATTTATCTGAATTAAATAGTCGAATGAAGGATTTTTATGATGTCTATAAAATTTTAGGCTCTGGCAATTTTAATGAAAAAAACTTAAAAACGGCTATCGCCGCAACTATTCAAAGAAGGGAAACCATTTTACCAGAGGAGCATCCGCTTTTCACGTTAAATTTTGCAATTGATAAAATGCGCAATGAACAATGGAATGCCTTTCTGGTAAAAGCCAACTTGAATCAAACTATATCTTTTTCTGAAGTTATGGAGGTTATCAAAAAGGAATTAGAACCATTTTATAAAGAAGTTCAGAAAAACCATATTGACAAGCCTCAATAATATTTTATAAAAAATGAACCCTAAAAAAAGAAAACTCCGAGCCATATTATTCGCCGACATTGTCGGCTACACCGCCCTCATGCAAAAAGATGAAGCCCAAGCCAGTCGCTTATTACAAAAATTTCGCAATACCCTCAACGAAAAAGTACCCCAACATTCAGGCGAAATCATCAATAATTATGGCGATGGTTGTCTCTGTACTTTTGAAAGTGCAGTCGATGCCATGACTTGTGCTAAAGCAGCCCAATTGCTCTTTCAACAAGACCCAATAGTTCCTGTAAGAATCGGCTTACACAGCGGAGATGTCTTTTTTGAGGACGATAATGTCTTTGGCGATAGCGTGAATATCGCCTCCCGAATAGAATCCTTAGGTGTGGCAGGTGCGGTTCTTTTTTCCAAACAAATCAAAAGACATATTGCCAATCAAACCGATTTTAAAGTCCAATCTTTAGGGGAGTTTGATTTTAAAAATGTGGAGAAGACCATGGAAGTGTTTGGGTTGGCGAATGAAGGAATGGTTATTCCTAAGCAAGCGGAAATGCAAGGAAAAGGGCAGCGGGTTGCCACCCCTCCAAAAGGAAATGCTCAATGGGTAAAATTAGCAGGAGTAGCACTTGCTTTATTTGTGCTTGGTGGTATTGTATGGAATACCTTGATGGTGGGGGATACTTTGACCCCGATAGCTATCGGGGCACCCACCATCAAGGCAAATACCGACAAATCCATTGCCGTTTTGCCATTTACAGATTTAAGTCCTCAACAGGACCAAGCCTATTTTAGCATCGGCATGATGGAGGAAATCTTAAATCACTTAGTAAAAATTGAAGGATTGAGGGTAACCTCTCGAACTTCGGTCATGCAGTATGAAAATACGACGACGCCGATTTCTGAGATTTCTAAGGAATTAGGAGTCGCCAATGTATTAGAGGGAAGTGTAAGGAAGGCAGGAGACCAAGTGCGAATTACTGTTCAGTTGATTGATGGAAAAACGGATAAGCATATCTGGTCAGAAACTTATGACAAAAAAATGGAGGATATTTTTGGCATTCAAAGCGATGTTGCCCAAAGCATTGCTGCTGTTTTAGAAGCAGAGATTTATCCAGAGGTAAAGGCAAGAATTGAAGCACAACCTACGGTGAATTTGAAAGCTTATGATCTTTGGTTAAAAGGGGAAAATAATACTCCAGAATCAACTGAGGCGGAACAATTTTATTTAAGTGCTATTGAGGTAGATTCTAATTTTGCACCTGCTTATGCGGAATTAGGTAATGTATGGCTAACAAGAGGTGGTTTTGTTGGGGAAATTTCAAGGGCAGAAATGCTACCTAAAGCTACTTATTATATCAATAAGGCACTAGAGAAAGATAAAAATTATGCACCTGCTTATTTATATTTAGGAGAATTGAGACTTTGGTATTATAGAGATTTCGCAGGTGCGGCGAATGCTTTTAATAATTATATTCGGTTAAATCCATCTTCCTTTAATGGTAATTTAGTTGACTTCTTCTTGGCATCCGAACAATTTGAAAAAGCTCAGGAATGGGCTGAGAGAATCAATCAAATTGATAAAAGTGTTTATAATGGATGGATAAAAATCGGCTTAACCCGAAGTCTATTAAAAAAATTTGAAACAGCCAATCGACTGAATGAAGAAGCCTTAGCCTTATTTCCCAATTTATGGTATTTAAAAAGCGAAATTGCTAGAAGTTATTTGTATGCTAAAGATTATCCCAAAGTCATCACATTAGTCAATAGTCTTTTAGCCGATAATCCTCCGACTAGATTTCCTAGAGCCTTGGGTTTATTAGCTATTGCCTATCACCATACTGGTCAAAAAGCCCAATCCAAGGCACTTTTAGCTGAACTTAAACAAATGAGTGAAAATAGTTCAACAGGCAGCCCTTCCTTTTATATCGGGATGGTTTATGCCCAGATGAATGAAATAGATGCTGCCTTTGAATGGTTGGAAAAATCCTATCAAGACTGGGAAGTAGAAATGTATTGGCTGAAAGTAGAACCTCCTTTTGCCCCTATCCGACAGGATGCCCGATTTCAAGGTTTACTGAATCGAGTTGGATTTCCTAGGGAATTGAAAAATTAGAGGATTATGGTGGGCGATACTTTAAAAGTATCACCCACCATCAGCCACGAATTACCGTCACATGATAAATTTAAAGCATCGAAAAACTGAATAGAAAGCTGGGCATATTTACTACAAAACAGTACAATCCCTAAAATTTAGTATTTTTTCATATTTATCGATAGAAAATAATTAAATTTGGGCGATAACTATACTTTTTTAATCACTTATCGCCCAAAATTATTATTATGACTAATACTATGGAAATAATTGGCAGAACACTTGAATTGGAAATCTTAGATAATTTGTATAAGAGCAAGAAGTCAGAATTTGCAATTGTCTATGGTAGAAGGAGGGTAGGAAAAACTTTTTTAATCAGTCGAAAATTTGAAGGCAAATTTACTTTTAGGATGACCGCGTTAGCAAAAGGGAATTCAAAAGTACAATTACAAAACTTTCATAATTATTTACTACTTTTTGATTCGACCGCAGTCAACAAACCGATTCCAAAAAATTGGCTAGAAGCCTTTCAGGTGTTGATTCAGTTTTTATCAAAAAGTAGGGCGACAAAGAAAGTTATTTTTTTTGATGAATTGCCTTGGTTTGATGCACATGGCTCGGATTTTTTAATGGGTTTAGAACATTTCTGGAATGGTTGGGCTGCTTATCGCAATGATATTTTATTAATCAGCTGTGGTTCCGCAGCATCGTGGATGATAAAAAAATTGATAAGGGATAAGGGTGGCTTACATAATAGGGTGACAGAAAGGATTGTTATACATCCCTTTACCCTTCGAGAAACGGAATTATTCTTACAAGCAAAAGGGGCAGATTTTGACCGATACCAATTACTGGAACTATATATGGCAGTTGGAGGTATTCCGTTTTATTTAGAAAATATTCAAGTCAACAGGAGTGTTGCCCAAAATATTGACCGATTGTTTTTTACGGCTGGAGGATTATTATATGGAGAATATTTTGATTTGTATCGTTCTTTATTCAAGAACTATACTAGACATGTTGCAATAGTAGAAGCTTTAGCCAATAAATCTAAAGGACTTTCTCGAAAAGAACTAGTAAAACAAGCAAAGCTAAAGGAAGGAGGGCAACTATCCGTAGTATTAGATGAATTGGAACAGTCGGGTTTCATAAAAAGATATTTTCCTTTTGGGAAAACTCAACGAGACGCTCTTTTTCAATTAAGTGACCAATATTCTTTATTCTATCTAACCTTTGTACGGAATTCCAAAGCGCAAGGTGAAGGGACTTGGCTGGCAAGATTGGGAAATCCAAAATGGCGGGCATGGAGTGGCTATGCTTTTGAGCAAATTTGCCGATACCATATCAATCCCATAAAAAAGCAGTTAGGTATTGGAGCAGTTTATACAGAAATTTCTACGTGGCGAAGCAAAAAAAAGGATGGAGGAGCGCAAATTGATTTAGTTATAGATAGAAACGATAGAGTCATTAATATCTGTGAAATTAAATTTACGGAAACACCTTATACCATAACCAAAGCTTACGCAGAAAAATTGCAAAATAAATTAACCATTTTTAAAGAAGAAACGCACACACGTAAGACCTTATTTCTTACAATGATTACCACTTATGGACTAAAGCCCAATAGTTACGCTAATCGTTATGTAAAAGATACTTTAGAAATGGAGGCCTTATTTGATTAATAGTAAGATAAGTAACGACTAAATAATAACTTCCGCATTTGTGGCGGTCAAATTTAAAATTATACTGCGTTAAAAAGCCTCGTCGATGCTAGGCATCGTCTGTAAGCCTCCCATCCCTTCGGGTTCAAAGCTTACGCTTTTCATGCCTTGTCTAATTTCAAATTTCCCTCGCCAAAATGGGGAACTTATTTTTCACTCGTTACTAAATTGAATGGAAAAAGGAAAATTTACGGGGTGACCCCGAAAAATCGGGGCAGGCAAGGAAGTCACCCCGTAAAGCTAAACGACAAAAATGCAACAACAAGAAAATAGAAAACTTGCAGCTATTCTTTTTGCCGACATTGTCGGCTATACCGCCATGATGCAGTCAAAAGAAGCACATGCTATAGAAGTCCTGCAAAGATTTCAAAGTGTGATTGGTCAAGAAGTCGCCAAAAACAAGGGCGAACTCATCAAAAGCTATGGTGATGGTAGTTTATTGATTTTCAATAGCACCATAGATGCTATACAATGTGCTTTTAACATACAAACTGCCTTTAGAGAGAATCCCAAAGTGCCCTTACGCATAGGCATTCACTTGGGAGAAGTCATCAAAAAGGAAGGCGATTATTTTGGTAATGGGATTAATATCGCCTCCCGCATTGAATCCATAGGCGTTGCAGGTAGCATTTTATTTTCTAAAGATGTCGCCAAACGGATTAAAAATCATCCTGAGTACAAGGTGGTTTCTTTAGGTAATTTCGACTTTAAAAACGTGGAAGAATCTATGGAGGTATTTGCATTGGCAAATGAAGGTTTTACCATTCCAAAAAGAGAAAATATAAAAGGGAAATTAAAACCAAGTACTGCTGTTAAAAGAAATAAATGGCTAGTGCCATCTGTCATTGGGGCATTATTACTAGGCATTTTTAGTTATTGGCAATGGAAGCCTTCTAATAGTTTATCGCTAAACAATTCCGACACTAAAGAACCTTTTTCTACTCCACTTTCTAAAGAAATTCGAGATAAACGAGTGGCAGTTATGGTTTTTGAAAATAAAACAGGAAGCGAAAACCTAGAAGATTTTGGCACTATGATTTCCGATTGGATAACCCGTGGACTAATGGAGATAGGGGAAGCAGATGTCATTAGTGCAGCCAATATCCAACCACAAATTAAACGAGCAGGATTAGGCAATGTAGCTAGTCCTGAACTAGAAAAAGCAACTGGAGTCGGAGTTACCGTACAAGGAAGGTATTATTTGCAAGAAGACCAACTCATTATCCATGCAGATATTGTAAATGCCTCCGATGGAAAAGTGATTCACACCTTAGACCTCATTCAAGGAAAAAAGAACCAAATGATGCAACTATTGGATGAGTTGACTCAAAAAGTTCTAGGCTTTTGGGCAGTCAAAAAAGATAAGCGTTTTACTGCGAATCCCCCAAAATACGATGCTTGGCAAAAGCTAAATGAAGGATTTGAATTATATAGTAGTGATTGGCATAAATCCGAACCTGTATTTTGGGAGACATATCAATTGGATACTACGTTTTTTGCTCCTCTATTAAAATTGATGTCCTACTATCGCAATACTAGTCAAAATGAAAAAGTAGATTCTATCATTGCTTACATTCGTAAAAAGAACCCACCTTTGACGGATTGGGAGCGGAATCGTTTTGAAGCCATTGTTCTTCGTAGTGAAGGCAATATTTTAAAATCAGCACAATTAACAGAAAAAAGATACCTACAAGATAAAAGCGAATATGACGCTTGTTATAATGCTGGAATATTGTACAAAAGAGTCAATCACCTACAAAAAGCAATTAAGGTATTCAATAGTTTTGATGCTCGTTACTTAAGCCCTGATTCAGAAATAAGTTGGATGCCCGCACAGCTAGCAGAATCCTATTTCAGACTTGGTGATTATGATAATGCCATAAGGGTTATCAAGGAATATGAAAACCGATACCCAAAAATATTTATTGGAATTGCAGCCTTTAACCTTAAAATTTTAGCACGCCAAAGTAAATACCAAGCATTGGAAAACTTATTGGAAAAATATCAAAAAACAGGTATTTATGCTCCTTCTGGTAAGGTGGATATGAATGTTATTTATAGCATACTTTGCAATGAATTTTTATTATTAAACAAGGAGGAACAATTGCAAGTATATACAAAAAAACTTCAACAATGGATGATGGCAAATCCTTCAGAAATAACTTTGGGAAACCATGCCTTTTTGGCTTTTTATCAAAAAAACTATGAAGAAGTAATTGAGCTTTTAACGAAAGAGTCATCTATAATAACTGATACGAGAAATCCAGGCATTTTAGAAGCGCTCCTTGGTATCTGTTATGCCAAAACAGAGAATAAGTCCAAAGCGGAAGCGCAAATCAAAAAAGTACTCGAAGTGGATTACGTTAATGCCCGATTCAATGGTAATAATTTTTATAATAAAGGATTAATCGAAACGGCTATGGGGAAAAAAGAGGAGGCGGTAAATTCCCTTAGACAAGCTATAGAAGTAGGTGCTGTTTTTGCATTCGGTTCTTTTGATGGAGATGGGCTACTGCAACCATTGCATGGCTATCCGCCTTTTGAGGAGTTTTTGAAGCCGAAGGGGTAGTCTTGTCCAGTAATACTAAAACGAGAAAACTATGTTAAAATTCTTTCGACAAATCAGAAGTCGATTATTACAAGAAAATAAATTAACTCAATATCTGATTTATGCAATTGGAGAAATTCTTCTTGTAATGGTAGGAATATTATTAGCCTTACAGGTCAACAATTGGAATGAAACTAAAAAATCAAACCAATATGAAAATAAGCTTTCCATAAATATGTCTAAAGCCATTGAAAACAATTTTCCCGATATTAGGATAAGTTTGAATTATACCAAACGAGCAATTAATTCAATCGAAATTATTATCAACAATTTTGAAAACAATCAACCCTATCACGATTCCCTAATGACCCATTTTCATTATGCAAATGTTTGGGCATATCAGCGGTTGAATCATTCCGCCTTTGAAACAGCTAAACAATATGGCTTACATTTTATAAAAAGTGACACCCTTACTGCCTTACTTTCAGACCTCTATGAAGTTCATCAAAACTTGATACTCCAATATGAAAAACGACAACATGATTTTCATTATTCAACGGTTACCCCCTTTTTATCCAATAACTTTCAGCGAATTGGCGAAAAAGGAAATAAGTTAGTTCCCTTGGATTATGAATCCCTAAAAACAAGTACACAATACCGATATATGTTACAAACCAACTTTGTTGAGCGGAAGAATGATTTACGATGGTTTAAAATGCAAATCAAAAAAATGGAAAGTTCAATGAAATTTTTAAAAGAAGAAATAACTAAAGATTAGTACCATACCTATCAGGCTAAGGAATGTTTAAGGAAAAAGTACCTTATTTTGACAACTATAGTCGGTGCGCTGCACCTTAGAGTAGCGTTTAAAAAACAGCGTACCATACAAAGGTGGTCGCCCCTAAAGGGGCTTTTTGGCTAAGGTGCAGCGCACCGACTACATTTGTATCTCAAGCTGCCCAAAATCTCTAAATCCTAGGTGCAGCGCACCGACCACCTTTGTTTACCTTTTATCGAGGGTTTACATATTACTAAAACGACTTTTAGTTCGCCTTATAACGTTTATACTAATTGTGAGCGTAATAAGTCCCAACTATTAAAATATGACAAAAAATAAAAACCCTAAAATCAGCTTTTTCTTTTTATTTGCGCTAATTATTACTGCTTGTAATCAGCAGCCAAAATCCCCAATTGAGTTAAATCAAAAAAATCCGACTACCAAAAAACAAGCCTATTACCTAACTTCCCAAGGAGACAGCATCCCCACAGGTGTCCCTATTCCCATAAAAGGTAGAACAATAGATTTAACCCTTCCAAAAACATTCCCCCATACTTTTACGCCCAAAATAGAGTCGGCTAATTCAACTATCTACGCAGTAGGCAAACCGAAAATCGTATCCATTCCCAAAAAACTGACCGTCAAAACACCTGGAAAAGAGGGGGTGTCCCTTCCAAAAATCATCCATGGAGAGGGGGACATCCTACCAGTTATGGCCACCAAATCAGAACGAGCGTTTGCACCAAAGATGAAAGAAAGAGCCACTTCCAATATCCAATATTGGGGTATTGAAGAAGGTTTAACGTATTCTACGATACGTTCACTCTTAGAAGACCGTAGAGGGCATTTATGGATAGGGACAAGAGATTATGGAGTGAGTCGATTTGATGGGCAATATTTCAAACACTATACACAACAAGCAGGGATAACGATTGCGCCTTTGGACATGGTAGAAGACAAGAAAGGCAATATTTGGATGGGTTCACGGGGCGGTCTAACGATGAATAATGGAATTACCTTTACCCATTTTCAGCAAAAAGATGGTTTAAGCGATACCTATATCCGATGTTTATTGGCGGACAGCAAGGATAATATATGGATGGGTACACAGGCAAATGGACTCAGTCATTTCCAACCAAATGAAAAAGGATTAGGTGGCTCATTTACGCAATATACGACCGATACTGGTTTGTCTCATCGTCGAGTGAATACTGTAATGGAGGATAAAAAAGGAAATATTTGGGTAGGTACAACGAATGGGCTCAATCGGTTTGATGGTAAACAATTTACGCACTACACCACGAAAGAAGGCTTAAGTAATAATGAAATTTTCTTTATTCTGGAAGATAAAAATGAGCATTTATGGATTGGTACAGGGAATGGTTTAAATCGGTTCGACGGACAATCTTTTTATCAATACACGACGGAACAAGGTTTAACAGGTAATTTTATATGGACCTTATACGAAGACCGTCAAGGACATCTTTGGGTCGGTACTTTTGATGGTAGCGGATTGATGCGTTTTAATCCAGATAAAAGCGGGCATATTAAAAACTACAAGCACTATAGTACAGCAATGGGTTTAAGTGAAAATTTCATTAATCGAATCTTGGAAGATAGTGCCAATAATATATGGATTGGGACAAGTGCGTATGGTATCAATCGGTTAAATGAAAGTTATATTACCCATTATCCAATAGGTCCATTTATTAATTCTATTGCAGCAGATAAAAAAGGCCATCTTTGGTTTGGTTCAGATGAAGTAGGAATTATCCATTTTGATGGAGCCAATTGGCATTATTTCGGAGTGTCGGAAGGGGAACCTATTGGCCCACAGCAAGGACTTTTGGTAGATAAGCAAGATAATTTATGGTTTAGAAAGTGGCAACAAGGTGTTTTTAAATTTCAATCAGATGAAAGTAATATCAATGGACAGCTAACTAAATTTAGTCAAGAAGGAGGTTTGACTAGAAGTAATAATGATATATTAGAAGATAGCCGAGGTAATTTTTGGTTCGCCAATTTTCATGGAATTACTTTATTCGATGGGGAAAAATTTATCACCTACGGACCTTCAGAAGGATTGCCAAGCAATGTCGCTCTAGGCTTGTTTGAAGACCAGCAGCAAAATATATGGATAATGATGGGGGAACACGGCGTGAGTCGATTTACCCCCAATGCCGACGGAACTGCAGGACACTTTACCCATTTCACTACTGCAGAAGGTTTAAGTAGCCATTATGTCAATGATATTTTTGAAGATAGTCGAGGCAATTTATGGTTTGGCACCAATGGTGGACTTAATTATTTTGATGGGCAACGTTTTATTCCGTTAACGATTAAAGATGGTTTAAGTCACAATGTTGTTAATTCCATTATGGAAGATAATCAGCAAAATATTTGGGTAGGGACCTATATAGGCATCAATCTATTAAAACCAAAGTTAGACCAACCAGATAGCATACAATCTTCTCTTTTAGAAAAATATTCCATACACCAACTAGGAAAGGAAGACGGATTATATGATTTAAGATTTATGAAAGGAAGTGTCCATTTAGACAATAATAATCAGCTTTGGTGGGGGCATTATAGAGGGGTTACTAAACTCAATTTGAATAAATTTAAATTTTCTGATACGCCACCAAAAGTGCGCCTCAACACGATTGAATTGGCGAATAATTTTGTGGATTTTCGGAGACTCAAAAATGTGGAGTACCAACAAGATTTTTCTTTTGGGTCGGCTTTAAGTCAATCCTTTGATTCGGTTGCTGTATTTGAAAATTATCCATTGAATTTGAATTTACCTTATGACCTCAATCACCTCACCTTCCGCTTTTCAGGTATTGACTGGACTGCTCCTCATAAAATTCAATACAGTTATAAAATGGAAGGCTTGGACAAGGCATGGAGTGCGCCTAAAAAAGAACCGATAGCCGATTATCGAAATTTACCTTACGGAAATTACACCTTTAAAATAAGAGCCAAAGGAGAGGCGCAAATTTGGAGCGAACCTTTTGATTATCCCTTTACTATTCGTCCACCGTGGTGGCATACTTGGTGGGCAAGACTGCTATACGTACTATTGGGAAGTTCTTTAATTTATAGTCTATTCCGTTGGCGAACGTTCAATCTACGAAAACAACAAAAACAACTGGAGGCTACTGTTACCCGAAGAACGGCGGAAGTAGTCGAACAACAAAAACGCTCGGATGAATTATTGCTCAATATTCTCCCTGCCGAAGTAGCCACAGAACTCAAAACTACAGGTCAAGTACAACCTGTACTGTTTGAAGAAGTCAGTATTCTGTTTGCTGACTTTCAGGAGTTTACCAATATCGTTGCCTCCATTCCTGGTAAAAAATTAGTCCAAGAATTAGATGACATTTTCCAGCATTTTGACGACATTATGGAAACACAAGGCATTGAAAAAATTCAAACCATTGGTGATGCTTATGTAGCTGCTTGCGGTTTGCCGCAAAAAACAAATGACCATGCTGTCAAATGTGTCCAAGCCGCCCAACAAATGATTGCCTATTTGGACAAACGGAATCGAACGAGTGCCATCAAATGGAAAATACGGATAGGCATTCATTCAGGTGCCATTACCGCTGGCGTAGTGGGCAAAAGAAAATTCACCTACGACCTTTTTGGTGACACTATTAATATTGCCGCTCGAATAGAATCCTCGGGTGAAGAAGGTAAAATTAATGTGTCCGCTTATACTTATGATTTGATAAAAGCACAATTTCCATGTGACTACCGAGGAAAGATTAATGCGAAGGGGAAGGGGAATTTGGATATGTATTTTGTGGAGTGAGTGTTTAAAGGTGGGTGATACTTTGAAAGTATCACCCACTATTAAAGCGCACGCTTTTACCCCGTGACTTCCCGTCACGGGGTAAATTTAGCCAAAGCAGATAAAGTCTAATTACCCAACGTGACAGGGTCGTTTCAAACGCCCCCGTCACTTTAAGATTGAAAATTTCAGGGGCGCACAAAACGCCCCGATTGACCTTTTAAAATTTCAGGGGCGCTTGAAGCGACCCCGAAATATAGAAAATATGAACCATAAAAAACGTCAATTAGCCACCATCCTCTTCGCCGACATCGTTGGCTATACCGCCATGATGCAAGCCGACGAAGGGCAAGCCCTATCCCGATTGCGCCACTATCAAGAAACCCTGCAAAATGCGGTGGCGACCCATAAGGGTGAATTGATAAAAAACTACGGAGATGGCAGCCTTTGTATTTTTTCAAGTGTCTTGGATGCGGTACAATGTGCCAAATCTATTCAGGAAAGGTTGCAACAAGCCCCAAAAGTGCCGCTGCGAATTGGGCTGCACTTAGGCGATATTATCCACGAAGCCAATGATATTTATGGAGATGCTTTAAACATAGCGGCCCGCATCGAATCTATTGGCGTGGCAGGAAGTGTCTTATTGTCTAATGATGTCGCTAAACGGATGAAGAACCATCCAGCATTTAAAATGGTCAACTTGGGGAGCTTTGAATTTAAAAATGTCGAAGAACCCATGACCGTTTTTGCCTTAGCCAATGAAGGTTTTCCTATACCCGATAAGGCTAGTATTCATGGAAAATTAAAAGCCCCCCAACAAAAAAAACGGACTTGGTTAATACCAATGCTAATAGCCATAATAGCTCTAATAGGGGGCATTTTTTGGTGGAAAAATACCACAGCAGAAGCCCCCCAATCATTAAGTGCCGATATTATTGCCGATAAATCCATTGCCGTTTTAGCCTTTAGAGATTTAAGCCCCGAAAGCGACCAAGGGTATTTTGGTGATGGTATTGCCGAAGAAATCCTCAATGCACTCGACCAATTGGATAGTTTGCGAGTAATTGGTCGAACTTCTTCTTTTTCTTTTAAAGGAAAGGATGTCCCTATTCCTGAAATAGCGCAACAACTAAATGTCAGTACTATTCTAGAAGGAAGTGTCCGAAAGTTCAATAATCGAGTCCGCATCAATGTCAAATTAGTCGATGCCAAAGCCGACCAACAAATTTGGTCTGAAAGTTTCGACCGAGAACTGGAAGATATTTTTGCCATCCAAAATGAAATTGCGGTAAGTGTAGCGAATAATTTGAAATTAAATTTATTGGACAATCAAGCCAAACAATTGGCGCAGTCTAGTACCACTAATCCAGCAGCTTATGATTTATTTTTAAAAGCTAGGGCGCTTATAGAATCGTATACAGAATTTAGACAAGAACCCATTGATTTATTAATGCAAGCTATAAAAATGGACCCTCGATTTGTAGATGCTTATGGACTGTTAGCCACAGCTAAAGGATGGCTAGTATGGACTGGAGAAATCGAAGCCAAAGTAGGGTTTTCTCAAGCTAATCAAATTTTAGAATTTGCAAATAACTTAGATACAAACTCTAAATATGTACAAGAAAGCAGCTTTAGTATTAACCTGTGGCATCATTGGGATTGGGAAAAAATAGAAGCAACTGCTAACAACCAACAACTTTTTCTTGGAGAAGATTTAGGCAATTATTATTCCTTTATTGGTCAGTATGAGAAAGGTATTGATTATTTGAAAAATTCAATAATAAATGACCCGTTTAATTTAGTGTATCGAGTAGATGGTCTGTATAACTTATTAGCCGCCAATCAATATGAGGGAGCTATTAAATTAGGATTAGAAAATATTGAATTATTTCCTGAACAACCACAAGCCTATTTTCATCTTTCCTTTGCTTATTTTTTTAATGGAGAATACCAAAATGCCTTAGACATAAATGAATTGGGCTATTCCAAAAGTAAGCGAGGTCATTTTGCTGATAATCAATATAAACTATATGCAGTCTGGAATCTTTCAAAGTTAGGCAAAAAGGAAGAAGCAGGAGTTATCCTCAATGAATTTCTTGAAAAAAGCAAAACTAGCTATATAGACCCCATCTATTTTGCATGGCTGTATGCTAATATTAATGAAAAGGAAAAAGCTTTGGATTATTTAGAAAAAGCTTATGAATCAAAATCTGCTTTTATGGTTCGGTTAAAAACATCTCCCTTTTTTGGTGAAGAGATACGAGCAGCACCCCGCTTTCAAGCGATATTAAAAAAGATGAATTTTCCGGAGGTGGTGAAGGGGTAGGTGTTCAAAATGCGATAAAAGAGTTGCGGTAATTTTTTCAGCCTTGAAAAGGCGGCATATACTAACCTAGGGTGCAAACCCTAGGAAAAGGCAAAGCCTAATCTGTAATAAAAGCCTTGAAAAGGCGACATAAAAGTAAACTATATGGGGTTTATGTCGCTCTTTCAGAGCTTTTGAACTAATTTACGAGACTATTGATTCCCTAGGGTTTGCACCCTAGGTTATCATATTTCGCTCCGTTGGAGCTTAAAAGTGATAGGATGAAACAATTTTAGGTGCGCCCACTTATTTTAAGTATGATAAATTATTAACTCCTTTGGCTGATATGCCCGAATTTAAGGAGCTTGCTAAACCGATTTGGCCAGAGGTAAAGGGGTAGATTTTTCAAGTTTACTAGAGTAAAAAATCCAGTCCATTTCCCCTTATAAACAACATTTTTTTCTAAAAGGAGGCGCTTTAGTTTATGCTCTAGAGAAAGAAGAAAGCCGTTCCACTTTAGATTTGGATTTATTAGCTAAAAAAATACCTCCTACTCATCAAATGCTAAAGGAAATTTTCCAAACGATATGCGAAGTAATTAAAAAATAAATACCAATAAACAAACGATATGCTAGAGAAAGATTTTGAATACATCCATCAGCTAATAGAAAAGGCCAGAAAAAGTGCTTATCAATCTGTCAACAAAGAATTGATTCAATTGTATTGGAAAGTAGGGGAGTATGTAAGCAATAGAGTAAAAGAGGCAGATTGGGGAAAAAATACTGTTCAACAATTAGCCAATTATATTCAAGCCAAACAACCAGCTACCAAAGGTTTTAGCAGAAGGAGCTTGTTCAGAATGAAACAATTTTATGAGACTTATAAGGAGGTCGAAAAAGTGTCAACGCTGTTGACACAAATTTCATGGTCTGCTCACCTAGACGTAGAGTATGCTATGAGTCGAAATATTTCACCCGCTTTAATTGCGGATTACTCTACCAAATTAATAGATAAAGAAGTTTTAAGAATGAAATTACGGGAATTATTTGATTGGCAAGAAAAATTAGAAGATAATTCTAAAGAAGATAAAGCATAAAATGTCGAACTCCAAAAAAAGAAAGTTAAGAGCCATATTATTTGCTGACATCGTCGGCTACACCGCTCTTATGCAAAAAGATGAGGCAAAAGCCAGTCACTTATTACAAAAATTCCGCCATACCCTCAACGAAAAAGTAGCGCAACACTCGGGCGAAATCATCAACAACTACGGGGACGGCTGCCTCTGCACTTTTGAAAGTGCGGTAGATGCGATGACTTGTGCGAAGGAAGTACAATTGCTTTTTCAAGAAGCCCCTAAAGTACCAGTACGGATAGGTTTACACAGCGGCGATGTCTTTTTTGAGGATAATAATGTCTTTGGGGATAGTGTGAATATCGCATCTAGAATTGAATCTTTAGGTGTAGCAGGAGCTGTTCTTTTTTCCAAACAAATCAAAAGGCATATTGCCAATCAAACCGATTTTAAAGTGCAGTCTTTAGGGGCGTTTGATTTTAAAAATGTGGAGAAGACGATGGAGGTTTTTGGGTTGGCAAATGAAGGATTGATTATTCCTAAATCAACGGAAATAAAAGGGAAAGGGCAATTGGTTACAACTACTTCAAAAGGTATTTCTAAATGGTTAAAGTTAGCAGGAATACCATTGACAATACTGATAATAGGCGGTGTTGTTTGGAATTCCATCATGGTGGGCGACACTTT
>CAZXYA010000108.1:0-20132 GCA_964644655.1 uncultured Saprospiraceae bacterium
GACAATCAATAAGTTGCAATTTTAAAATGTAAAGTTATTTTTGAACCGTTCCTAAGAGAGTATTTATTAAGGACATAGATTTTTTGTAAACAGAGATCTCAAAATACATCTTATGTTATTAGTCATTTTATTATATTAATTGCAGCTTTTTCTTCTAAGAATTCTCTCACTTCTACTATACCTAACTTTAAGGCTTTTACCATAAACCAAACATCACTACTTTCATTAATCTCTAATAGCCTTCTTATTTTACTTTTTTGGACATTAACAGAATCATTGCTCGTATATAATAGTTTAGCAATTTGGGGTCCGCTAGAACCTTTAGCTAATAATTTAAAAATTAGCCACTGATGAACGGTTAGATCATATTCTAATTGAATATCACATTGGGACTTATAAGCTTGGATTTCCTTATCTTCTATATCATTTCCTATTTTTTGCTTTTCTTTTGGATCAATTAAATAATTTTTTTCTTCCAATAACCTTTTCTTACTTTCTCTTAAGAGATAATTGGAATCTCTGAAGTAACTATTTTTAGGGAGTTCATCCCAATACTCGCCGCCTTTGATAATTTTGGTAATTGCTTTTTGTAAGTTATTGACTATACTTTCTTTGTTAATGAATCCCTTGGCAGTCGCTTTGGCTACTACATCTTTTAAATAAGTTGTATCAGGGTATTCTGAACATAAAATAAGGTTTATATTGGGATATTTTTGACTTACCGTTTCAGCTATTTTGTATCCTTCCTTATAATCTATGCCTATTTTTATATCGATTAAGATAAAGTTCGGTAAGGCTTTGGTACTTTTTAAATAGGTCAATAATGGTTCACCAGCTCGTAACGTTCGAACAACTGCTGCATTTGGAATTTGTTTAATCAAGTGAGCCATTCTTTTTAATTCCTCTGGCTTATCATCAAGAATAGCGAAAGTTGTCATATTATTTAACATAAGCTAGTTTTTATGATTTTATTGGGATAATGATAGTGATAGTAGTATCGAATGTTTTCTTTGGAGAATCAATGAAAATATCACCGTGATGAGCTAAAATTAACTCTTTACAAAGTAGCGTGCCTAAGCTAAACGATTCTGCTTCAACCGTTGTGAATAAGCTATCCATTTCTTTAGTAGGAATGCCCCCACCATTATCTGACACTTTGATAATAATTTCGTTAGTTGTTTTTTCGGCAGCTAATTCGATTACCCCTCCAATTTTACCTACTTCTTTTTGTTGTTTAATGATAGCATCCATACTATTACTAATTAAATTGCGCAAAACAGTACGCATCATTTCTGGTTCTGCTCGAAATGCCAAATCTGGTGGGAAAGCAGCTATTAAGTTAATTTGATGATGCTGTAAAAAGAGCTGATAACGACTTTGAACCCTTTCTAAATGATCAGCTAAAATAAAAAAACTAAAAGTCACAGGTGATTCATCTCCCAACAAAGGCTTACCCCAATCATTAAGATTTTTGACTATGTCAAAAGCATGGCCCGTATAAAATAATAATCTACCTAATTTTTCTTTCAGTAGTGGATCTTTGGTTTGAGTACGGTATAAATCATTAATTAATTCTAAACTTCTTCTAAGATGACCTTTAGTTTCATGTCCCATAGAAGAACTAAAAACTTTTTGGTAATGATAAGCTTTGACTAAATTAGTGACGTCTGCTTCCATGACTACATAAGCACCTTGAAGTGTTTGTAGGCGATTAATCGTTGTTCTAATAGTTCTGCCTTTTAAATTAAGGGTTTGATAAACTTGTTGGCTTTCTTCTAAATTGGCAAGTAATTGGATGGCTTTTTCTGCCATTACGGGATTAGGTGTTACTTCTAAAAAAGGCTTACCAAGCACCTCTTTTTTTTTATTCCATTCTTCGAACACATCATTTACCCATTTTATTTGTAACTGATAGTCTAAAATGGCAATGGATAATGCTGCCTTATCTAAGGCATTTAAGAAAAAAAATTCTTTTTTCATTCAATTTTTTTTAACTGGATATAGAAGATTCATTTAGTTCCAAATAGGACTTATTATTATTTTAATTAACCATTTTTAAAGGTTTTAAGTCAATGATTTGTTGTTTTTTGAATTATATAAGTAATTGATAACAAATGATGTAAGTATGTGTTTTGAATTTATGTATTTATTAGGAGGCTAAAATTCCAAAGTTTAGCAAACTTGATTTTATACAAAGATAAATATCCGATTAAATCAACTCATTTAGTATACTAAATGACTTCATTTCTATAGCCTAATTACTACCTTAATTAACCTGAATCATAATAAAGTAAGCTGCTCCTATCTTTGTGAAGCGATAAAAACCTATTGGTGAAAACTGGTAGTGAAAATTTTTGCGACACTAATTTTTATAACAGTTTACTGCTTTATTTTTTGCTAAAGGAAGGGTGCATTTGCACCTTATCCTACTAGAAAACCTATGTCAAATTTAAGCTTTGACCTACTGTTCTTAGCCTATCCTAAAGTAGTTACAACAAACACTTTATTATGAATTTATCATGGTTATGGTCAATTATTATCACAGGGGATATTATTGATCTTTAGTCTTTTTCAGGCTAGAAGATGGATTTCATTAATTCATTAACTAATGTGGATTAACTAATTCGCACTACTTAGTAACGGTCAAATAATAACTTCCGCATTTAGCTTATGTTATTTTGCACTACTACTGCGTTAAAAAGCCTCGTCATAGCATGCTATGCCTACGTTTTTCGCCTTGTATTAGCACAAACTAACTATTTCTAAATGTCGGACTTATTTTTCGGCCGTTACTTATAAGGCTGCCTTCAAGTCTTTTTTGAAGGTGGCTTTATAGATATCCATTAGTTTTTCAATCAACCAACTTTTTAAAATTAATGGCTTAGTAGTCTCTAAAAGTAATTTTGTTTCTGTGAATATTTTCTCCTCAAAAGGATGGTCTAGTAAAGATATTAATTTCTTAACAAACCGAATAAAATTTAAATGAGCATCTATTTTAAGTGCGGTATTCTTACTGTTTCGCTCCATCAATAACTTTAAATTATTTAAATAGGAGGTAAGCACATGCTCGTAATGACCAATATTATGAAGTTTGCATTCAAAAAAAGCACGAATAAGTAGGGATTGTATTCTAGAATGATATTTTAGATGCTGTTTGGGCTTAATATTTCTTAGGAGTTTAATGACTTCTTCAAAGTCTTTGGTAAAAAGTTTATGATAGGCTTTGACAAAAGGTAGTAAATAGATTCGTTCTGATTCCTGAAGATACTGCTGATGACTTTCAATAAACGCTGTAACCCATTCAACATAGCCTAATTTAAATCCCGTAATACAAATATTCGTGAATTCGGTATCTCTAATTTGCCCATTATTTAGAAAGATTTGTTCACTTACGCCTATTTTGTATAATTCAAAAATTTCTTCAATTGGGATAGCTTCATCTTGTAAACTAAAATTAATGGCAAAGTTGATTAAATGTAAAAGAAAATTCTTTTGATAATCCCTAGTTAGCTTGGGATAAATTTTTAGTAAATGAACTTTAAAGGCATGATAATTTGCTAAGTTTTCTGATTCGTGAAGTTGAATAACTTTTTTAAATAACAACTCGTATTCATTTTTGAGTGGTAACGTACTTTCCATAAAATTACCCTTTAATGCAGCTAGTAAGGTCTCTGATTGTGTGTTGAGAAATTTGGCTCTGCCAGATAAGGAAGCCATAAATTCTAATTTTCTTAGCAAATAAGCGTTATCTAAATAATCTTGAGAAGCCACTAGCAGGCTATGGTCAGCTGTTAATTTTTCAGTTTTAGAATGATACCAAGCGTTATGACTAAGTTGGAATAATTGGTAATAATCAGTTTCTGTTCGCCATTCTTTTTTAGCTTTTAAGGTGGTAGTTAGTTTGTTCATTTTTTGTTGATGATAGACATAATGCCTTTCGCCTAAGGCGGCAGTCAATAGTACTTCTCTTTGTTGTTGATGCTTTTCTAGGTAAGCATCTAAGAGATAGCTTTCAACCATTCGCAGTAGTTTTGAGAAGAGGTCTTGTATTTTTTCTTTGCGAAAGGGGATCTTACCATAAATACGTTGATGTATTTTTTCTTCATTAAATTTTGTGACAGAAAAATCTGGATAATACTTTTTAATAAGTTCAAATAATAAGATAATATCTGAATTAGTGTTAACATAGGGAGATTGTAAAAATCGACCAAGTCGCTTCATTTCTAACTTAGATAAGGTACATATTAGCTGGATTAATCTTGATTTTTTAGCATTTTTTTTATCGGGCATAATTTATTTAAATAACTGATTATTAGTTTTTTAGATAAAGGTATTAACTTTTTTAACTGTTTTTTCAGCGAGAAATTACAAAAAATGATTTTCCTAAAGAAATTCTTTCTACTTAATATTGTTTGAATAATACTATTCTCAGCTTTATAGGAGTAGTTTATAGAGGTAAGCTATTCCTGTTATTTGCACCTTGGCTGATTAATCAAATGAGGTGGTGGCTAATTTCTAACAATCAAAATGATTCGTTGGAAGTTAGCGCCCAACAGTTTAAATTAGGAATAATAATCTTTGAAAAATAAATTGGTAAAAATTCTAAGAATAAGGAATATTGCTTAAATTTAGCCAGACACAAAATGAGAGAACTATAAAAATCATTGATTTGACGCCAAAAACACCATCTACCATACTGTACTTAGATACAGAATTTACGAGTTTAAATAAGACTGCCCATCTAATTAGTTTAGCGCTTATTGCCCATAATGGCAGTAGCTTTTATGCGGAATTTACAGATTATCCTACCAACTTAATCACGCCTTGGATTAGCCAAAATGTTCTTGCCAATCTCTATTTGAAAATAGATAATCCCCCTGTATTGAGTGGTAAACATTGGGAAGTTCGTGCAACTACAGAAATTATCGTCGACGCCTTATGTAAATTTTTAGCAACCTTTGATTCCATCAAAATATGGGCAGATCATGTAGCGTATGATTGGGTGCTTTTTTGCGACCTTTTTGGTGGAGCCAGACAACTACCTAATAACATTCATTATATGCCTTTAGATTTACCGACCGCTTTATTTATGAAGGGGTTTAGCCCAGATATAAATAGAATTGACTTTGTTGGTAAAGCGACTATAAATACCTTTCCAAAGGTTGCTCGACAGCGGCATAATGCCCTTTATGATGCTTATTTATTAAAGGCTTGTGTAGAGCGATTAAATAATAACAACAGAAAATAATATGAATACGAAAAGAGCAATTGAAAGTATCCATTTTTTTATGTTTCCTTTTCAATGGGATTTTTTTGCAAAGGGTAAGGATTCCTTTAATGAGTCTTTTAAGAATAGAACTAAGTTAAAGGATATTAAAAAGCTCTTTCATAATAATGAGCTAAATTGGCAACCAACCAACTTTGAAATTAAAGTAAATAAGGAAGATAAATATCACACTTTCAATGAGTTTAATTATTTTCATGATTATGTTAGAAATGTCTTAGCTGTCACTAAAACACAAGAAGATAGTGTATTAAAATATAAATATAATATCTCTAACCATGCTACTTTTGAATTTTCTACTATTGGGTATCGAGAAAAGAAGAAAGAGGGTATAGAAACGGCAGAGTATAGTCTAAAAATTAATGAGATTCTAATTAATTTTTATGAAACAGGGGTAGGTAATTTGATTTTTCATTTAGAGAATTACGATTACTCAAAATCAAAAGATATTTTACGGATAAATGACTATGGTAGGAGGATTTATCCACAATTTTTGGGTGTAAAAAAACCTTTTTCAGATGGTCCTAAATTTTCTTTTTTACCTGATGAAATACGACTCAAAGGTGTACTTCCTAATGGAGAAGACATATACGATGACTTTAGTTATTATGATTGTAATGCTTGTTTAAAAGGAGAACCAATTCGGCTTCCTAATCACATTCAGAGACTTTTAGATAAACGATTTGGTATCTCCAAAAAAACTTTTGCTCATTTCGAAAATTGTGTGGTATTAAGACCAGTTATCGACGATAGAATGTTTACAATGAGCTTTTATATCAACTACGATTTAATAAACCAATTTAAACAAGATGATGCTCATCTAGAACACCCATTTTGGTATGCCTACCTATTTGTTGATAGTAAGGAAAAAGATTTGACTATCAAATATCCACCAATGCAAAGGAAATTATTGCAGTTAAGTAGTTATTTAAGATGGATAGGTAACGAAACAGAAAATGGGCATGCAAAAGGTCATCTTTTTGGTGCAACTCGCTATTCTTTTATGATTTTAGCGTCAGATGATTGGTTTAGTAAGAATATTTTGAATAACCATTTTAGATATATTTATTTTCAAATGGTTTGTCTTGTGCTAATTCAAAGAGCTTCTATTCTTAGATTTTCTGCGGAGGCGGCAAATATAATGACCTTACTAAAAGGAAAGGAAAAGAATGAACAAAAATTATTCTATATAAAAGAGTTGTACTTAGAATACATTTATTTCATTAATAAAATCTTATTCAGAGAAATTACACCCCAAGAACAGGGGATAGAATTGTACGATATGCTGCGAAGTAGAATGGAGATTGATACAGATGCAAAGGCTTTGGAAAAAGAAATAGAAGATTTACATAAATATGGACTTTTATTAGACGGAGAAAAAGGAAATATAGAGTCTCGAAACTTAAATATTATCGCTACTATTTTTGCTTCTTTTAGTTTAGTTGCCGCTTTTTTTGGCTTTTCTAATTTCCCAGAAAAATTCCCTATATGGAATGCTTTTTTTATTTGGATTATCGTCTCTCTAGCTATGTTTATAATGCTTTATTTTTTATTACAAAAAATTACTAATCACAAAAAATCCTAAAATATGAATAATGATTTTCAAATCAAATTTACTTTAAAACAACATACGCCCATGATTCATTTCCAACATGAACAATCGGGTGCAACGCTACGAGCAACGGAATTAAAGCCTAAATTAGATAAGTTTATTTTGACCCAAATTGGAGGAGGAGATTACGATGCAGGATGTAGGACAGCTAAAGAAAAAGGTTGGCTTGTTGGACAAGGAGAACATGATGCTTTGGATTATAAAGTTAAAATATTGGCTGGCAAAAAAGTAAATGATTTTAATAAACTGGAAGAAGTAAGGAAATTTGATAAGAATACGGGAAAAAATAAATGGGAAACTAAAAATTACCCACATTTATTGGCAAATATGGGTGGAAAAGAAAAACGGAAAGAATTGAAGAACTTTACTTTTTTTCAAGAGATTGAATTAATAGTATTTTCCTTTAAGAATGGGTTACTAGAAAAATTAAAGGATCAATTACCAAAAATATTTGAGCTAGAAAACTTTGGTAATAGACAAAGTAAAGGTTTTGGTTCTTTTAGTGTCACTAAAATAGATGATAAAGAACATATTTTTCAGAGTAATTTCCCTTATCAATTTGATTGGGAGGTTAGGGGAAGAGATAATTCAGAAAAACAGAAAGATTTATTTGGAGCTATTGATATTTTCTATAAGACATTAAGAAGTGGAATTAATTATGGCAAATTTGATGAATATGAAAAAAAGTTTAAACCACAATTTTATTTTAAATCTTTATTACGTGATTATGTAGAAACTGAATTGGAAGAACAATGGGATAAAAAGACGATTAAAGAAAAATATTTCTTTGGCGATACTACCAAAGGAGAAATAACACATCGAGACTTGCTAGGGTTTTCGACTGAGGAGAGTTGGGGACAAACCTATAGTCATGCGACAATTACAAAAAGTAGTACAACCATAGAAAGGTTAGCATCTCCAATTCTTTTTAAACCTGTACATATTAAAAGAAATTTTTACAAAGTATTTTTTAGAGTTTCGGATGTTCCTGATGAATTTAGAGCATCTACTATTTTAGTTCAAAAGAATAAATATGGCAATTTGAAGTTACATCCTTCTCAAAAATTGAAGTTGTCAAATTATTTGCAACATACCTTTAGTAGTGTAAACATTGAGAACCATATCCATAAATATGATTCAAAAGAACTAGATTCAATCAACCATTGGATGTACACCAAGATAATTAAACCAATATATCAAAGTATTTATAACAATTTAAAATAACCTTTTAAATTAAATCAATGACCCACCTAGCAATAACCATAGGCCCCATATACAAAACCATCAAACAAGCTCGGTCTACTCGGGAAATATGGGCCTCTAGTTTTATCTTTTCTTTAATGATGAAAGCCATTTTAAGAGAATTGATGGAACATTCAAAAGTAGCAACCATACTAGCCCCTGATATTGAAGGAATTGATAGTACGGACACTTATCATGGTGCAGGGATTTATCCGGATCGCTGTTATGTAGAACTTAATGCTGCTTTCTCTGACCAAGAAATGAGTGACTTTAGAAATAAGGTATATAGTAGTTTGCCAAATGGATTAGGTATTCATAAGGACTATTTTCACATTTATGCAGTACAAGCAAAATTTTCAGCGGAAAGGCAAGCAAGCCCATTGGAGAAAGATAACATTATCTTTCAGTTGACTAAGGTATTGGAAGATGCAGAATTACAGCAGAAATTTATCCAATCAGGTGCGCCTAATATGATAAAACGTTTGGATAGTGCTATAGCTGATTTGTATGAAGCAGGAATGGCAAAAGAAGATACCGTTTTTATCCCAGGATGGAAGGGGCAAAAACCTCGTTTACCTTCTTTGATAGAAATTAGTACACAAGGATTAAGTGATAAAAGTTATTATGCCAATACGGTTACAGCACAAATCTGGCAGAATATCCGATTATCGAAAGAGCAACAAGCGGCAGCCGATGAATCGGTTTTAGCAGATCTAAAATTCCAGTTAAAAAAAGAGGAAATAACCGCCTTTAAAGCTCGGTATAAATATTATGCTATAGTGCAATCGGATGGAGATAGTGTCGGAAAAATTATTGCAGAGATGGGAAATAATGCTACGCCGATTAGGGCATTCTCCCAAAAATTGATGACTTTTTCTAAAGCCGCTGCTAATAAAATAGCTGATTTTGGGGCGATTCCAGTTTATATTGGGGGTGATGATTTATTGTTTATTGCGCCTTTAGTCAATGCAGCAGAGAAAAGTATTTTTACCTTAATCAAGGAATTGAGTGAAAGTTTTGAAGAAAAATTACCAAGCGCAACTTTATCCTTTGGGCTAGCAATAAATTATTATAAACACCCAATGAGTAAAGCCCTAAGCACTTCTTATACGCAACTTTTTTATGCGGCTAAAAAATTGGAAACAGATAGCCAAAAAAAGAATGCGCTTGCCTTCTTAGTGCGCAAACATAGCGGGCAACATTTTGGTACAATGTTACCTAAAGGAGGAGTTACTTTTGGTCATTTTATAAAGATGGTAGACCAATATGATAATTTAGAAACGACTTTTTTATCGGCTACCATGTACACCTTATTAGCGCAAGAATTTCTATTTATGAATGCCTTAACTACAGGGCGAATCGCTCATTTTTTCGAGCATAATTTTAATGAAAAAGAACATAAGGATAATAAGGCATTCGCATTTTTGATGGATGTAAAGAAATTAGCAGAATTGATACATCAAGATTTGAAGGAGGTAAAACCTACAGAAACATGGAAAAATTACCTGCCAGAAAAAGAAGGCCTTGACCTCAATGCGTCTGCCATTATAGTGAATACTATTTTCAGCTGCCTTCGATTAATTCAATTTTTAAATGCAAACGACCATGAGTAAAACCCAATTAGTCACATTTATGCCCTCCGATGCTTTTTTCTTTGGAGGGGAGTCCACTTTTGGTAATGGCGATAATCGTAATTTTTATGCGGCATCTAATGCCTTTCCTCAGCAAACCACTTTAGTTGGTGTTTTAAGACATGCTTTATATGAGGCAGGATATGCCAACAACATAGGAGAAAGTTTTAGGGTGAATAGTCCTCCTAATTTTGGTTTTCTAGAAAGCATATCCCCTGTTTTTATTTACCAAAAGGGGACGAAAGGGCAAGCGGATATTTTTGCTTTGCCTGTTTATTTACCGAATAATGAAGAGGGTAAGGTAATGCCTATTCAGTTGAATAGTCGAGACAATATAAAGGTGAATTTTGGCGAAGGGTGGCAAACTGCTCTTGGGGTAGCGGACTATAAAGAAAAGTATGGCATGGATGCCCAATTATTATTTACAGGAGGAGAAACTTCTTTAAAGGCCTATACCGAAGTTTTTGAGGAAGTAATAAAAACGGGTATCGCTAGAGACCGAAAGGCACATACTACTAAAAAAGGAATGTTTTACCAACAAACACTTTTTAAACTTAAAAAAGGCTATGCTTTTGGTGCATTGGTCACCGGAACAGACGAACTATTTTCTGCTATCAAACATCGAAACATGCCGATGGGTGGAGAGCAGAAAAACTTTGTTTTGCAGACTAAAACCTTTGATCAAGCCATTGACCAAACCATTGACCAAACTTTTGAAGCGCTATTTTATCAAGCTTATCAAACCCATTGTATTGCGGATAAAAAGGATTGGGTATTGCTTACATCGGATGCTTATGTCTCTCCTAAAATATACGAGTATTGTCAATTGGCGATTAGTGATACGAAGCCTTTTAGAAATATTATCACACCGAAAAGTAGTCAATATTACAGTACTTTATATTCACCAGACGAGGATGATAAAGGGAAAAAAGTTTATGCTGAAAATAGGAAAGCAGACGTGAAGGAGAGAAGGCGCTATAAAAGCGAACAATTTACTTTGCTAAAAAGAGGAACGGTTCTATTTCCAAAAGGTGCATTATCAGATCTTACCAATGCGCTCACAGATAAGAATTTTCGAACCATAGGATATAACCATTATTTCACTAATCCAAAAACTATATAATTATGCCTACAATTTATAAACCACAGGTCTATTTAATCCGAACGTTAAGCAATTTACATGTTGGCGGCGGCAGCAGCAATTTTGATTATGTGGACAAGCAAGTACAAAGAGACCCTACCACAAATAATCCAACTATTTTTTCTTCGAGTTTGAAAGGAGCTTTACGAGATTATCTTGCAGAGACAGGTTTAGCTAAAGAAATTATAACCCATATTTTTGGGAACGAACCTGGAGATAAGGAATCTAAACAAGGAGCCTATCGTTTTTTAAGCGCTGATTTATTAGCTATTCCTCAATTGGTAGCAGACCCTGAAATAACCGCTACTTTTAAATTAGTAAATAGTAAAGTAATTGTGGAGGCATTTAAAGAAAAAGTAAGCTTGATGCAGGAAGGGCAAAAAGATTTTAGTATTCCCAAAATTGGCGAAGCCCAAGACCTTGCCTTTAAAGAGTTAGTGAATGAACTACCTGTATTATCCCGCAATCATTTAGAAAATGGAGTGAGTCAGAACCTTTGGTATGAAGAAGTGGTGCCGAGAGAAGCTATATTTGGTGTTGTTTTATTAGCCCCAGCAGCAGATAAGCATATCAAAGACTTTGAAGCGCATATTGATAATAAAGTTATTCAAATAGGAGCGAATGCCACTATTGGATATGGATTGTGTCACTTTCAAAAAATAATATAATGAAAAAGATAAAAAATGAAGATTTTGCTAAGGCTTTGCAAGCAATAGACAATGGGCAATTATTTAAAGAAGGCAAAATTATCGAAAAAGAATATGATGGCTATGTGGCTTCCATTGGTGCATCTGTCATCAATTCGGGCTTATTGCCTACCTTATCGTTCTATACTGATATTGATAAAAAAGATAAAAGTAACATTCGGCGATATAAATTATTACAAGTCATTTTTGCGGTCATGGATGATACCGCAGCAGGTCAAGCCAGTAATCCAAAAACAGGTTTATTAGACTATGTACTCCATATTGTTTTTGAGAATTATAACACAAGAGGCGCACCATTAGGCAGGATTAAAAAATTAGCATTAGTCAAAGTGAGACAACGATTTTTAGCAGCAGCAGTAGCCGTTAAATTGGCAATGCGAAATTTTGAACAAAGTGATGTAGTTAATAAAAATGCGGCAAAAGCTTAAGCTTATTTTATCATTGAATGCGCATTGAAAAATCTAAAAAAATGAATTTAAAACAAGCCTTTTATAAAGACTATTATCAGGGGATTGATTTTAGAAGATACCCCAATGGTAATAATTTAACGAAAGATAAAGAGAAAAGTAATGAGCAGAAATTCAAAACTGCCAATAATCGAATTTTTGATTATACCTTCAAAAAAGAAAATTTTGAGCAACTTGATTTAAGCACCTATCAGTTGCCGAATTATGCTAAAATTCAACTTAGTACAATTTATCCTGGCTTATTAACAGGTATAGGAATGGTACACGAAACGAATAGTACAGGAGAACTGAAACTAGGCTTTTTCTTCGACCATACTAGTGGATTGCCGATGTTGCCAGGGTCGGGAGTGAAAGGAGCTTTGCGAAGTGCTTTTCCTAATTTTAAATCACAAGACAAAGAGCCGACGCTGCCTGTTTTAAGTGCTGCAAAAGACAGAGAAGCGTACTTTGAGAAACAGAAAGCTAAAGCTAAATTTATAGCGATGCTTTTTCCGCCTTTTCGGGAATTAATAGAACAAGAAACAGCCTTATACAGAAAAGTACATCAATTGGAATTGGCTATTTTTGAAGGGGTAAATATCCTTGAAAAAACAGTAAAACCTAGAGAAGATGGGAAGTTACCCATGTCTAAAAGATGTCGTTTTTTAGATGCTATTATTTATAATACGGGTAGTAAGGGGAATAAAATAGTAGGTATAGATGCCTTGACCCCTCACGGAGAGAATCCTTTAAAAAACCCGATTCCACTCCCTTTTTTAAAGGTATTGCCTGATGTAATATTTCAGTTCCAATTTATGCTACCTAAGGTAATAATAGAGGAAGGGAATAGTATTGAAGGTAAGGCACTTAAAACCCTATTTGAACAAATCCTTTTATACCTAGGCGTAGGTGCAAAGACGAATGTTGGGTATGGGCAGTTTACGAACAAAATTCCTGATACTATAAAAAATGAAATTAGAGAGCAACAGCAAGCTAATCGTTTAGCCACTCATATAACAGGAGAACATTTGACCAAGCTTCAGTACCATAAAGAGGATCATAAAAACAGATATGAAGCCGTAATTAGTGCTATTACTGAGGAGGAATATCAATTGCAATTATTAGGAGATTGCATATTGACAAAAAATAGAAAAACAGTTGATAATAAATTTAAAAAAGATAGTGAGAAGCGGAAAAAACGACAAAAACCCTTTGTTTTTAAAGTACTCTCCATTGGTGATAAAGTTACTATCAAGTTAAATGAACCTAAAGAAGGACAAAAAATTGCCTTTTCTATTTTACCTATTTGGGTATAGGAAGCAGGAAAAACTAAAAATATAATTATGCATACTACACAAAATAAACAAAATACAAATGAAAATAATAAGGCATCCGTTAAGCAACGAATTGAAGTCCTTAAAATTCGCTTTGATTTGCCATTAAAGCCAAACCAAATCTATCAATTTAGAGGGGCAGTAGCAGATGCTGCAGGGTGGGAAAATAATCTATTTCACAATCATGGTTACCAACCACCATCGAGTCAAGACCAACCAGGAGCAGCTAAAGAACAATTGGGAACAGCACCAATGGTCGAAAAAAAATGGACTAAAGCAGTTTTTTATCGCTATCCTTTAATTCAATACCGTAGCGAAGGTGGACAAGCAGCTATTTGGGCAATGGGCGAAGGAATCAATGCTTTGCGCCAATGGATGAATAATGGGTTAAGTAATTTTTGGATTGGGGGACGTAAAAAAGCGTTGAAAATAACAGACTTTAAAGGCGCAGATTTTTATTTAGCACATAGCGAAACACTCCACGCTTATCGACTAATGGATTGGCTAGCCTTAAATCAAGCCAATTATCAACGTTGGCAAACATTGGAACGATACAGTTTAAGGATTACGCTATTAGAAGAAATCTTGGCAGGACAATTATTGAGTTTTGCAACAGCTGCTGAATGGCAAGTGCCTAAACATTTTGAGGTACAATTATTAAATGTTCGAAGTTGTCGGTCTGTTAAAGTTCACGGCACAGAAAAAATTGCTTTTAATTTATTGTATAAAACCAATTTATTGCTTCCGCCAAATATGGCGGTTGGTCGGTCTACTGCCTTTGGATTTGGTGTACAGCAGCCTATAAAAAATAGTAACTCGATCAAAGTTTAAATAACAGACAAAGAAAACAGAAATGTTCTTTGAAATTTTGGGTCATAAAATAATTGGAGAAGGATTACGAAAATACCTTGTTTTGTATTACTTTTGGATACTACTTATTAGGACATTAGCTGCAAATATTTAATGAGCGGAAAATGCGCTAAATACATAAGTTAAAATCGTTATATGACTAATTTAACATTTTTTAGCCCTTTTTGTTTTTTCAATAAGCTGATTATCAAAGGGTTGTAAAAAATGCTGTCAGAGTGCTATCTATTTTTAAGTGGGACTGCGACCGGTATCATTTTGAGTTAAATCAACACCTGTGTCAGAGTGCTATCTATTTTTAAGTGGGACTGCGACCCACTTGCGAGGTGTTTAAAATCCCCATCTGGTGTCAGAGTGCTATCTATTTTTAAGTGGGACTGCGACTAGTAGCCACCATTACCTGAATGTACTCTAGCTGTCAGAGTGCTATCTATTTTTAAGTGGGACTGCGACCTGTATAAATCTATCATATTCCCCTTCATCATATGTCAGAGTGCTATCTATTTTTAAGTGGGACTGCGACTGTTAGGGCAACCTTTCTCGCACCATTTCGGTGAGTCAGAGTGCTATCTATTTTTAAGTGGGACTGCGACCCGTTTGAGGCGAGTATCTCCGGCTGATTATGTCAGAGTGCTATCTATTTTTAAGTGGGACTGCGACATATCGGAAGAGCCGCTATCTTTTACGATTCCGGTCAGAGTGCTATCTATTTTTAAGTGGGACTGCGACTTCCGAAAGCTCCACCTCTAACTCCGCTTGGTACGTCAGAGTGCTATCTATTTTTAAGTGGGACTGCGACATTCGCTGACAATATGTAGTCATTGATATTGGGTCAGAGTGCTATCTATTTTTAAGTGGGACTGCGACACAAACAAGAAAACTGCCAGTAAATACATCACCGCGTCAGAGTGCTATCTATTTTTAAGTGGGACTGCGACCTTAAACTTATCATTACCAGAAAAGATGTGATGTCAGAGTGCTATCTATTTTTAAGTGGGACTGCGACTTTGATTTCAAAGTTCATCTTGGATAACAACTTCGTACGAAGTGAATGTCAGAGTGCTATCTATTTTTAAGTGGGACTGCGACATTAATCTTACAGGCATTATTAATTTTGTATCTTGTCAGAGTGCTATCTATTTTTAAGTGGGACAACCTATCATTTCTAATAATTATACTTTGCATGGGGTAAAAAAGTCATTGCGTAATCGCCAAATTTGGCGGTTACAAATAGGCTACCAAAATCACTTTTTTATCCCGTTAGGAAAAATTGAATAACTAAAAGGAACAAATTTTATTAACCTAAAAAAAAACAACTATGGGAAATCAAAAATCAACCATTGCCATGCTAAGAAGCCTTAAAGAAGTTTTTACAGCCATGCGACAACCAAAAGATTTGGCCAAATTATTGGGCTGTCCATTGCCCGAATTAATAAAAATAGCGACTAGACCGCATTATAATACTTTTTATAGGCTTAAGAAAAATGGAAAAAAGCGATTGATAGAAGACCCGAATGATGTGTTGCAAAATTTGCAAGACACCTTAAATGATTATTTGCAAGCTATTTATTGGCTACAGCGAAGCGAAGGGGTATATGGATTTATTATAGTCCCAAAAGGGGATGATCATCCTAGGAATATTGAAAATAATGCTCGACAACATCTACATCAAGGCTGGTTATTAAATGCAGATTTGGAAGATTTTTTTCATAAGGTAACCCGACAAAAAATACTAAAATTATTTCAACGACCACCTTTTGATTTTCAACAAGAATTGGCGATTATCCTAACAAGAATTACTTGTTATAAAGGACGATTGCCTATGGGAGCACCAACTTCTCCTGTTTTAAGTAATCTAGCCTTTCAAAAGATGGATACTATTTTAATAACATACTCTAGGCGCAAAAACTGGATTTATACGCGCTATGTCGATGATATGAGTTTTTCTAGCAAAGAACAGATTACTTGGAATGATTATGAGCCATTACAACGGATGTTAGCTAAAAAGGGATTTCCTTTTAATCCGACCAAAGCTAAATTATTTGGACCACATGATATTAAACAAGTAACAGGATTGGTTTTGGGGCTAAAGGAAGTTGAAGTACCTGCTAGTTTTTATCCAGATTTATCAAAGGATATTAGAAAATTAAAAAACGCAGTAGAAGTACAATACCGCTCTGGTGTAATGTATTCCAAAGCCAATGAGCGTTTTCAACAATCTGTAGCAGGGAAATTACGATTTGCCGACCGCATTATGGGAGTAAATCATCCTGCTGTTGATAATTTAAGACAAGCCTATTTGGAAGCAGTAGAACCACCACAAGCTTATGAAGTCCGAAGCTGGTTAGATTTTACATATTTCTAAATAATGTAGGCAAGTCTCGCTGCTAACTTCTATCAATTATCATTAGCTAAATCAAAAGACCATGCAATTAGTATTAGATACCCAAGGCTTAATTTTGAAACAGCATAATCGCAGTTTTTTGATAATAGGGAAAACAAAAAAAGCAAAGATTAGCCCCCATCGAATAGATAGTATTGCGGTAACTGCTGCTTGTATGTTAACAACGACAGCTATTAAATTAGCGGTTAAACACAAAATTCCAATTCATATTATTAGCCCTTCGGGTGAAATAGTAGGCACCTTATGGAGTCCTTATTTAGTAGGCTTAGCAAGCCAAAGGAAAGCACAAGTTTATTGGTCGGATTCTAAAGAAGCCCTCCTTTGGGTATTAGAAACGATTGGCCTGAAAATAGAAAGACAAGCCAATTTATTACAAGAATTAGGCAATTCGACGATTGCGGAAGCGCTACAGATTCATCGCATTAAATTAATGGAATTACAAGAGGCGAAAGCAATAATGACGGAGGTGACCATAGCGGATTTTGAAAAAGTTAGGCAAACTATTTTTGGTTTGGAAGGAACAGCCGCACGACTTTATTGGGCCGCTATTTCGGATACTTTACCAAAAGGTTGGCAATTCCAAAGTCGAAGTCGAAGGCCTGCTAAAGACGCTTTTAATGCTAGTCTAAATTATTTATATGGCATGATGTACGGAACGGTAGAACTGGCCATTTTTACTGCGGGACTAGATCCTTATATGGGCATCTTACATACAGAGGCATACAATCGCTCTGCCTTTACTTTTGATTGTATTGAACCCTTTAGACCTTGGGTAGATGAATTATTGATAGCTTGTTTTCAAACGGGAACAGTAGAAATGAGTTGGTTTATACCTAAAGGGGAAGGCTGGTGGTTGGGGAAAAAAGGCAGAGCTTGGTTGATTCCCCAGTTTAACGATTTTTTACTTAGTCAAAAACTAATAGGAGACCATCAAACAACGGTGAGAAATCATATACACACTTTCGCTGGAGAACTGGCACAACAAATAAAAAAGAAATAAATTTTTTACTAAACATCCCAAAAATGGCTTGGATAATTGCTTATGATATTACCGCTGACCTACTCCGAGAAAAAACAGCTAATAAATTATTAGAATTGGGATTCTTACGCGTACAGCAATCTGTTTTTGTTGGAAATCCTACAAAGGCAGTTTTAAAAATATTAAAAATTTGGTTGAAAAAAAATATACCCATTATCGAAAAAAATAAAGATTTTGTACTACTTTTACCTTGTACTCAATTACAATTGGAAAACGCCATTCACTATGGAAAAACACCTACAGAATGGAATTCAATTGTAAATCCTCAAACCACGCTAATTATATAAGTTAAAGTCACTATATGACTAATTTAACATTTTTTAACCCTTTTTTCTTTTTCAATAAATTGATTATCAAAGGGTTGTAAAGAATGCTGTCAGAGTGTGATTCATTTTTAGATGGGACTGCGACACTAGGCGAACGTTCAATGGTTATTTCGTTATCGTCAGAGTGTGATTCATTTTTAGATGGGACTGCGACTAATGCAATAATACCACTCACTTCTGAGCCATTAAGTCAGAGTGTGATTCATTTTTAGATGGGACTGCGACAACAATTCTGCGTTGGATAATCATAGATAGTATGTCAGAGTGTGATTCATTTTTAGATGGGACTGCGACCTCATCGTCATAAGCTCCTTTACTCTGACCACCAGTCAGAGTGTGATTCATTTTTAGATGGGACTGCGACGCAAAGCATCGAAGAAGGCAGTTAATGCTGCATAGTCAGAGTGTGATTCATTTTTAGATGGGACTGCGACCTTTCTAGCTAAAACAGCACCGCCCATGTCTAATGTCAGAGTGTGATTCATTTTTAGATGGGACTGCGACATACACTTGGTCATAACTGTTAAACGCTATACCTGTCAGAGTGTGATTCATTTTTAGATGGGACTGCGACTTCTAGTACCGTGACGTCATAGTTTCCTTTTTGGGTCAGAGTGTGATTCATTTTTAGATGGGACTGCGACTTATCCCATTCAATAAATCCCTTCTCAATTCATGTCAGAGTGTGATTCATTTTTAGATGGGACTGCGACTAGAAGTACCTTCGGGAATTCTAACTCTGGTGTCAGAGTGTGATTCATTTTTAGATGGGACTGCGACCCACCAAAAATAAGCTGAATCTCCCAGCAAACTGGTCAGAGTGTGATTCATTTTTAGATGGGACTGCGACATCCCGTGGTATCGCCACGTGAATTTACTTTCAGTCAGAGTGTGATTCATTTTTAGATGGGACTGCGACAACCCTTGTAGAGCCCTTTGGGGCGCTCTACAAGTCAGAGTGTGATTCATTTTTAGATGGGACTGCGACTCTCTAGTGAACTGTAAACGACCTAACCATGTGTCAGAGTGTGATTCATTTTTAGATGGGACTGCGACTTGTAGCCATTATGCGATTGTGGCTCTGATATAATGTCAGAGTGTGATTCATTTTTAGATGGGACTGCGACGAAAGGCCTACTTCTACTTGGATTCTTTTTAGTCAGAGTGTGATTCATTTTTAGATGGGACTGCGACAATTTGCAACTTAGAACCCATTTTCTTAGTAAGTCAGAGTGTGATTCATTTTTAGATGGGACTGCGACCAACTCTAATATCGCCTATCACTAATTGACCTTCAGTCAGAGTGTGATTCATTTTTAGATGGGACTGCGACTTACCTAGTGGGCCATACATAGGGTATTGCGAATTAGTCAGAGTGTGATTCATTTTTAGATGGGACTACGACAAAGCTTAGTGCCTTCTGCTAGGTAGAAGTAAAGTCAGAGTGTGATTCATTTTTAGATGGGACTGCGACTAAATATATCCGAGTGGTAATGCATTGATTAAGGGTCAGAGTGTGATTCATTTTTAGATGGGACTGCGACACTATACCACTCAAATCCATCGCCACAAAACTTGTCAGAGTGTGATTCATTTTTAGATGGGACTGCGACATAGTATTCCTTCTGTTTAGCGAAGAAATCTTCTAGTCAGAGTGTGATTCATTTTTAGATGGGACTGCGACAATAGTTTTTTTCCTGCGCCATTGCGTAATGGCAGTCAGAGTGTGATTCATTTTTAGATGGGACTACGACATAACAATCTTTGCTGGATTGTCTTCACGATCTTGTCAGAGTGTGATTCATTTTTAGATGGGACTGCGACATGATAGCTAAAATTAAAACGGCAATTAAAGCGGTCAGAGTGTGATTCATTTTTAGATGGGACTGCGACAGATTGCACAACAGGGAAAGAGCACTCTATAAGGTCAGAGTGTGATTCATTTTTAGATGGGACTGCGACATATATCCCCATTCGTTTTTAGTAGACTTATGCCAATAATTAGACAACTCAGCAATATTACCTCGTCGATTAAAATCCCCCGTTCATCAATAAAACCTTCTCATCAAAAAAAATAAAAATAAATTGCCTACCATAAG
>CAZXYA010000109.1:0-19869 GCA_964644655.1 uncultured Saprospiraceae bacterium
ATCTAAAATCCGTTGGGGAAACTAATCCGTTGGGGAAAAAACACGCCCAACGGATTAGTTTCCCAACGGAACTTGTCCCGCATTTTTAATCGGGATAATTATCAATTTTCTTTCTGACTATCTAATGAACTTTGTGGTTGAAAAAATTTATTGAGTATTTATTAATATTCCTTTAAAAGCGTAAAGCTACTCCAAAGTTTAGACTTTCAATAATAATAATGTGTCTTGAATTAAGCATCTTAGAAATGAATTAAAAAAAAGCCCTCTTACTGAATTAGTAAAAAGGGCTTTGATCATTAATATAAGAATCAATATCTTGGAATATTTGTCTTTATTTAGCAAAGGGCTTGTGGCGTAGAGGGACAAAAACGACAACATTGGACTAGCTTGCCCTCAAGGTCATATCTGGCTATTCGTCTAACATTGTAATTGATTGACCTTACTAGTGGACAATATGCTTTTGGACACAGAGTACACAAAGGAGACACAGAGACCACAAAGATTCAAATTGCTGGTAATCAAGACTCTGTGTACTTTGTGTCTTCTCTGTGCGCTCTGTGTCCTAAAAATTGTCCACTAGTAGGTTGATTGATTACAAATTAGTTGCAATTGATTGACAATCATTTATTTACGTATAGTCTGCAACCATAGGCCTATAGCCTCATATCTTCACAAATTGCTCAGAAGTAATTTTCCAATCTGTCCCTGCTATTTCTATAAAATAATTGCCTTGTACTAATTTATGTACCGCTATTTGTAGTTGGTTATTTCCTTTTTGAATCGTTGAAATTTGCTCAATAACCGCTTTTCCATTCATATCCAAAACCGTTAATTTTACAGCTTGACTTTGTCTATCCCAATCAAAACTAGCCTTTAAATAATCAGTCGATGGGTTTGGAAAAAGGCTTAAATTGATTTTATGGAGTGCTATATTTTCTATAGCAGTCAAATTTTCACCACAAGGCACACTATGTTCATTGCTGTTTCCAATATAGGCATCTCCTTGGGCCCCTAGAATGGTTAATTGATTCCCTACATTTACATTTTTAGAATTTGGTGGTGTAAAAGGATCGTTTATATTATCAATCAAGGTAATTTCTCCTTGGCATTCTAAAAAATTGGTAAAAGCAAACAAAGGGATTTCCACTCCTGCTTCGTAATTTAGATCTTTAGTCCCTTGAGACACTAAACCAAAAGAAACATAATCGAACTCTGGTGACTCTGAAGGCGCTTCCGTTAAACTATTCGGTTCCCAAATAACTCCAGCTTGTAAATTATACAGTTTATCTACGGCTAAGCCTTTGGTCGGGGCTTTTAAGGTTACCTGTCCTGTGCTAGTCGTATTTAAAGGCGCATCAAAAGTAGCTGCTGAAATTAGCGAAACTTGATAAGTTTCCCCGTCTTCTAATAAGCTTAATTTAAATTTAACTTGTGCCATTAATCCCGCAGAAACAAATAGCAATAGGCCAATTAGAAAGGTGTTTTTTAAAGTATTCATTGTTTTATTTTAAAATATAATACCTTGTTCAAAAAATAAGGTCAAATTTACCTCGGTATCTGTTCCCGAATAATAAAAATCGTAGAACCAACTGTATTATTAGGATGTAAGAAAACATTAAAGAAAACCACATCTGGATCATTGCCACTACCTAAATAAATAGCCGATCCTTTCATATCATAGTCTCCCCTAAAATAGCCAAAACTAACATGGTTAAAATTGCTATTAATATTTAATGGATCGGTGATGACATCAAAGAAAACAGGGTCTCTATCATTGGCAATACCATCATAAATAATTTTTCTATCTGCATTTCCATCTCCTGCCCATAAGACCAATCGAGTTTGAACGGTGTCCATAGCATGTATGCCAAAGGCATCGGTACCAGCTGCCCCCTGTACACTAAAATCTAGGGTCGTAAAAGCATTTTGGCTAAAAGGCTGAGCTGTTTTGGACATGACGCCCAAGTGATTTCTATGTCTAATGGATACAAAATAATTACCATTTGGAAGTCGCTCAAAAGCTACAGGAGAAACACCATCAATATCTACAATATCCCCATCTCTTTGTATCAAAGCAGATCGAGAAGCCACAGGTATGGTATCTGTTGCGGTCAGTAATTCTACGTACACCCAATCGACAATAGCATTTGGACCTGTGACGCTTAAAACTGTTCCTGGATTGGTAATGATTTCATTCCCTCCCCCATTTTTATGCGCAAATTCAAAAGCGCCTGCTAATCTTGGCAAAGTGGAATAAGGCTCAATGACAGGTAGGAAGTTTAAAGTTCTCAAACTATCGTGCATTAAAAGGCTCGTCCTATCATAAGTTCCTTCTAAAATAACTCGAGCAGAAACTGCTAAGGTATTTTCTACTAAAATAATGGCTCGACTCGTATCACAAGTCAAAGAAGGATCGCAGATCTGATACCAAATGGTATCATAGCCAGCAAAAGAAACAGCAGGGGTATATTGAATACTATCTTGATTTAAAACCGTAGCTGTATTACCCGCTTTTGGCCCACTAATAATTGTGGTAATTAGATTATCGCCATTGGGTTCTACATCATTTGCTTGTATATCAATAGTAACTGGAACGGTAGGCGCAGTAGTCGCAAAATCAGGATTTGCAATCGGTGGAACATTATCTGGATCGGTGATGATGACAATCAATATAGCCGTATCCGTCAATCCTCCCGTATCCGTTATTTTATAGGTCACCGTATCAATCCCAAGGAATCCATTTGGTGCAGAATAATCAATCAAATTAGCAGTTACCGTTGTAGCCACGCCCTGTGTAGATATACCAATCGTTGTAACCGTTAATGCATCTCCATCAATATCCGTATCATTGGTCAGCACCATAATTTGTGCGCCCATTGTATCTTTCGCTAAGAAAGTTGTATCATTGATTGCAACAGGAGCATCATTGACTGGCGTAACCGTAAAGAATACCCAAGCGGTACTACAACCAAGAGAAGTATCACAAACCGTATATTGCACAGAATCTAGTCCATTAAAATTAAGGGTTGGTGTATAACTAATCGTGCTATCTCCACTAATCGTTACCGTACCACTAGTAGCAAGCGTTGTAATATTGGTAACTTTTAGCGAATCTGCCAACCCATCAATATCCGAATCATTTAATAAGACATTGACAGTAGCCATACCACTATCCTCGGCAAGGCTTAGGGTATCATTGGTGGCAACTGGTGGTGTATTCACAAAACCAATATTCACTATAATGATTCCATTATCACAAAGATTAGAAGTATCACAAACTGTATAATGTATCGTATCAATTCCATTAAAGCCAGCTAATGGAGTATAACTAATAGAATCAGCGCTTGTAATAGCTGCTGTACCATTCGCCGTAGTCGTAGTGGATACCGTCGTGATTGTCAAAGTAACATCATCTACATCCGTATCATTTAAGAGTGGTGCTATGCCTACATTGGTCGTGTCTTGTGGAATGGTCACATTATCTATATTCGCTATTGGCGCATCATTAATAGGTAAAATATTAATGGTCACCAATCCTGTATCACAGAGTCCTAAAGGATCACAAATTTTGTAGACGATGACTTGGACGCCTGTAAAATCTGTAGGAGCGGTCACCATAATAGAATCTCCATTTAAGGTATCTGCCATCATCGGCGTACTAATAATGGTTGTAGTGAAAGAATCTCCATCGCCATCAGAATCATTCGCTTGTACATCAATCACCACATTACTAGCATCTTCATTAATGGTCAAGAAATCATCAACGGCAATCGGTGGCTCATTAACAGATTGCACCGTGATACATACCGTATCTATAGCACAGGCATTAGAAGTATCACAAACTTGGTAAATAATTGTATCCAGTCCGAAAAAATTGCTTCCTGGTGTATAGACTAAATTCGTATCATTCATAACCGTTGCTGTCCCTCCACTTGTTGGTGGTGTTAAAACGGTCACTTTTAGGGAATCTCCTTCATCTACATCGGTATCATTAGCTGTAACCGCTATGAGCACATTCGCCATATCTTCCATAATAGTAATGGAATCTTTTTCCGAAACTGGCACATCGTTTCTAGGTTTAGTAGTAATAAAAACCCAAGCTTGATCGGCTAAACTACCATCAAAAAGTTGGTAGCGTACACTATCTATGCCATTAAAATTAGCTGTTGGTTTATAAATTAAACTATCATTTCTAATGGAATCAATAGCCGCATGATTAGCTGCAGTTAAAATACTTATAGCCGTCGCATCCCCATCCAAATCAAAGTCATTTAATTCAATGGCTATAGCAACAGTAGTTGTATCTTCTCCGATACATATCGTGTCATTTCTTGCAAGTGGTGGATCATTAATGCCTGATACGGTAATAAATATCGTCGCTGTATCACATTGCTGCGGAACTTGCGCATCACATATATTATACCTGATGGTATCTAAGCCATTAAATGCAGGTGGTGGCGTATATAAAATACTTCCTCCTGCGGCAAAAGCAGTACCATTGCTTGGCCCACTTACTAATCCTGTAGAGAATAAATCACCATCGGGGTCACTATCATTTATTTGTACCAAAATCACGGCTGGATTGGCATTCTCTGGTACGGTTACCGTATCATTCACCGCTATTGGTGCATCATTGACAGATAAGATATTAATAATAATATAAGTAGAATCTTTAAACGTACCGTCTGTAATAATGTATTTTAAACTATCAATTCCATTCGCATTTGCCAAAGGAGTATAACATAAGGTATCATTAACTACAGTTACCGTTCCTAATAATCCATTAAATAAAGAATCTAGGGTAATGGTTTCACCATCAAATTCCATATCATTGGCTAAGAAAGCAATTTTAATCGTTGTGGTATCTTCTGGAATGGTTATAGAATCTTTAACCGCAATTGGGGCTTCATTGACAGGTAAAACATTAATAATTAAATAAGTGGTATCACAAAGTACGGTATCACAAATCGCATATTTAATAGAATCTAAGCCATTAAAATTAGCTGGTGGATTATATAATACTGTATCGTTATTTACTAAAATAGTACCACCGCTAGTTGGTGGATAAACGGTGTCAAGCGTAATCATATCTCCATCGACATCTAGGTCATTTGCTAGAATAGGAATGCGCACATTTATGCTATCCTCTTGAATGGTAATAGAATCCTTAACCGCATCTGGTCGGTCATTAACAGGCGTAATTTCAATAAAGACAATGCCTACACTACAAGAATCTTTTGTGTCACAAACCTTATAAGCAATGACATCTATGCCATTAGAATCTGGCATGGGTGTGTAAGCAATAATTGAATCCGTTACTACTAGAACAGTCCCTTTACTTGGTACCGTCAAAATGGTTACATTTAAAGAATCTCCATCCGCATCTGTGTCATTGGCTAATACCTCAATCAAACTGATTGGATCATCTTCTGTAATTCGTAAAGTATCGCTATTCGCCATAGGAATATCATTCACAGCCGTAACGGTAATATAAACTTTGGCAGCAGCACAATTATTAAAATCATCGCAAACCCAATAGGTTATAGAATCTAATCCATTAAAATTAGGATCAGGCATATATTGGATAGTACTATCATTAACGGTGGCATTTACTCCATTCATAGCAGCACTCACAATGATCGTCGTTAATCGATCACCTTCTGGATCAGTATCATTAGCTTGAACGTCGATGGTGTCAAATAAAGCATCTTCTAAAAGAATTATAGTATCGTTGACGGCGGTAGGTCTATCATTAATGGTCATGACAATCATAGCCGTATCGCTACAAGTATTACCATCGGTGACTTCTACCATTACCGTATCCAAATGATTTAAGGTACTGGTACTAAAAGTTGTCGTTGCACTAGCAGCTCCCTGCGAAGCATTATTAACAAAAAATTCATAAGTAGTTCCACCACCTGCGGTGAAAGTTACAGGCTGACCAATCCCTTTCGCATTATTAAAAGCATCTGAAACCAAAGTGGCCAATGGAATGGTATCTACTAGCATCATAATCACCGTAGAGGTATCAAAACAACCATTGGCATTTGTCGCTACAACTTTTACTAAATCATTATGATTCAAGGTATTTGTCATAAACGTATCTGCCGCAGAAGGGCCTTGTTGGCTAATATTATTCACCAAAAATTCATATCCATCTCCCCCACTGCCTATAAAAGTAACTAAGTCCCCTTGGCAAATAGTTGTGTCATTCGATACAATTTGAGCAACTGGAATGGTGTCAATAGTGACCGTAAAGAAAGTAGAAATAGCGGCACAAGCTTTGTTATCGGTTACTGCATAAGAAACATTAACCATTCCTGGGCTTATAGGATGTAATACACCCGTTGTGCTTATGGTCGCACTTCCTGTTCCCGGTAATATCGCCCAATTAATCACATTGCCACCGTTTCCAGCACTTGGATTAGCCATTAAAGTAATGCTATCTCCCATACAGACTTGGTTCAATCCTGTAATTGGGTTAGCTACAGGTGGAGAAAAGACGGCAATAAAATGAGGGGTGGCAGTCGTGTCTTTACATCCATTGGTGTCGGTTACTACTGCTCTAATTTGTGCAACGCCATTATTTACGCCCGTAATTAATCCATCTGCCGTAACTGATGCAACGGAAATATCAGAAGTCAACCAAGTTGTATCTGTATACACACCTGAACCACCCGAAACGGTAAAAGGTAAAAATATAGCATCATTAAGGCAAATTTCCGTCACCGTTCCAGCTATAACTGGAATTGGTTTTGGATTGACCGTAATTACTACTGTATCCACAGCAGCAAAACATTTAATCCCAGCTACATCTGAAGTATCAATTCGTCTATACCAAGTATTCGTAGTAATAGGCGCAGGTGGCGTATAACCTAGCCCAGTTGCCCCTGCGATTAAATTCCAAGAAGTTCCATTATCAATGGTAGATTCCCAGCCATAGGTTGGACTGCCATCCGTAGCAGTTATAATGCCTGTAATTGGGGATGGTATCGAACCAGCGCAAATCGTTTCATCCACACTTAAAACCGTATTTATAGCAATATTATTAACAGTTATTTTGACTGTATCTACTGTTACCTGACATTGATTGCTACCCAGCGTTGTCGTGTCTATTCGGATATACCAAGCATCTTCCATTAAGGCAGGTGGCGCATAATCCATACTTGTAGCACCGACAATAGGATTAAAGATAATGCCATTAACAGAAGTAGCCCAACCATAAGAAATAAGACCATCTACGGTAGAAGCAGTTCCTGTTATGGTAGTCGGTGTTGCTCCTTGGCAAATAGTTTCATCTGCACTTAAAGTGCCTAAGGCGATTAAATTATTGACAATAAACTTGACCGTGTCTATAATTTCTATACATTGAGTACTTCCTAGCGTAGTCGTATCAATTCGACGATACCAAGTATCAGCAGTCAAGGCAGAAGGGGTATATCCAGTAGTTATTTCGCCTGCTATACTAGTCCAAGTAGCCCCATCATCTATCGTTTGCTCCCAGCCATAGCTAATTGTTCCATCTCCTACGCTACCAGTTCCTGTAATGGCAGTAGGAATAAGGCCTGCACATATCGTATCATCAGGATTATTTAATACCCCTAAAGCAGTCAAATTATTCACTACTATTTTAACGGTATCTATTATTTGAATACATTGAATGCCTCCCATCGTAGTCGTATCAACTCGACGATACCAAGTATCTGTTGAAATGCCAGTTGTAGTTAGATAATTAACAGAAGTAGCGCCAACGATAGGTATCCAAGTACCTCCATTATTCGTAGATAAATCCCATCCGTAAGCAACGGCCCCGCCAGCAACACTTGGATTTCCTATTAAATCAGGAGGGATGATCCCCGCACATATCGTATCATCATTATTGATTACATTACCAATAGTGATAAAATTATTGACCATTACTTTAACTGTATCAATAATTGCCGTACATTTCACCCCACTTAAACTAGCCGTATCAATACGTCGATACCAAGTATCCGTTGTAATACCAAGTATTGGGGCATAACCTGTTCCAGTTTCACCTGCTATTTGTGTCCAATTAGTCCCGTCATCTGTGGTTTGTTCCCAGCCATAAGTTACGGCTATATCTCCACCTATACTTGGCATACCTGTAATAGCAGTTGGTACTATTCCAGCACAAATTATTTCATCTGGATTGTCTAAAACACTTAGAAAAGCAAAATCATTAATGGTCACTATAACCGTATCAATAAATTCAAAACATTTTACGCCACCGACATCAGAAGTATCTATTCGTCGATACCAAGTATCCATTGTGATACCTAGCGTAGGTGCATAACTGATACCTGTTTCGCCTACTATTGTTGTCCAGGAAACGCCTGCATTTGTGGAAGATTCCCAGCCATAAGTTGGACTCCCATCCATAGTAGAAGCAGTTCCAGTAATAGGATTCGGAACTCCATTTGGGCAAACAATTTGATCCATTCCCAAAACAGTACTAATCGTGATATTATTAATGGTAATTTTAACGGTATCTACAAATTCAACGCATTGGACTGCACCTAAAGTCGTGGTATCTATTCGGCGATACCAAGTATCTACGGTCAAAGCAGGTGGCATATAATCCATATTTGTTGCACTTGCTATATCTGTAAAAGCAATTCCATCCGTAGACGATTGCCAACCGTAACTTATAGTGCCATCTCCAGTAGAAGGCGTGCCTGTTATGGTATTAGGTGCTGCTCCTTCACAAATCATTTCATCCATACCTAAAGTACCCAAAGCAGTAAAATTATTGACAATTACCTTAACGGTATCTACGATTTCGGTACAAGTAAATCCACTAATTTCAGAAGTATCTATTCGTCGATACCAAGTATCTTCCGTTATAGGCAAAAGCGGGGTATAATCTGTTCCAGTTGCTCCTGATATGACACTCCACCCTCCACCATTTACATTCAATTCCCAACCATAGGAAACCGTACCTGTTGCGGTCGTCATGCCACCTGTAATAGCAGTTGGTATAATTCCTGTACATATTGTATCATCAGGATTCGTTAAGGTACCTAAAGCAGTAAAATTATTGACAAATATTTTAACCGTATCTACTATCTCTATACACTTCATGCCAACTAAATTGGTGGTATCTATTCGACGATACCAAGTATCCATAACAATAGCTCCTAAAGTTAAACCCGTGCCAGTTTCACCGCCGATAGGATTCCAATTTATCTCATCTGTAGTAACTTCCCAACCATAGCTGATAGTACCATCACCCATAGAAATAGACCCAGTTATAGCATTTGGAGTTGCTCCCATACAAATGGCTTGATCTCCACTTAATGTTCCTTGAGTCGTAATATTATTAACGACATATTTCATCGTATCTACTATTTTGGCACATTGAGTGCCCATCAAACTAATAGTATCAATTCTTCTATACCAAGTATCTACATCAATTGGATTGGGAGGCATATAGTTAGACGTAGTTTCTGAGGGGATAGTCGTCCAAATTGCTCCATTATCTACGGTCACTTCCCAACCATAAGTTGCTGGTCCACCAGTACCCGTACTTGTAGTACCTAATATTGGACTAGGAATTATTCCACTACAAATGGTATCATCCATCATTGGAATATTTCCAGTTACTGTAAATTCATTTAAAAATACTTTGACGGTATCTATAAATTCGGCACATTTGACACCATTCAATTCTGAAGTATCTATACGCTGATACCAAGTATCTACTGTAATAGGACTAGGTGGGGTGTATCCTATTCCCGTCTCTCCAACTATTGGATTCCAAGAGCCCCCATCATCTATAGAAATTTCCCAACCATAAGTTTGGGTACCATCTGTGGTTGACATTGACCCTATTATCGCCATTGGTGTTTGTCCTTCACAAACCACCTGATCTCCACTTAAGGTATTACTTATGGTTATATCATTGATGCTTATGATGACCGTATCAATTGGTTCATAACATTTCATCCCTCCCGTCTCTATCGTATCAATTCTACGATACCAAGTATCTACACTCAAAGGGATAGTCGTATATCCTGTTCCTGTTTCCCCACCTAAGGTAGTCCAAGAAGTCCCATCAATGGAAGATTCCCAACCATAAGTAATAGCTGTTCCTCCCATTGAAGCAGAACCAGTTATATTCATAGGGGTATCTCCAGAACAAATAGTTTGGTCCGCACTTAAAATTCCTCTTGAAGAGTAAGTATTTAAGATCGGGCTAAGTAAAGGAGGAGCTGCAGGACTATTATTTGAGCAATTTGGGGTAACCCCTAAATCTGTAATAGCTGTCAATATAATAGGAGCAATTGTCCCAGTAAAATGTATGCCTTCCGTCAAAGTAATCATTCCCCCATCCGCAATATTGTTAAAAGTAGTTCCATTAATAACCAAATCATAAGGTCCAGTTCCAGCAATAGTATTAAAAGTAAGATCGTAAGAATCGCCTGGACAAATAGCAGTAATACTTCCATCAGTAGGATTAATTACACCATTAGGCAAAGGATTAACATTTATAGACGCACAAGAAGCATTATCCTGAGCAGCAATGACCAATAAAGCCAATTCTCCATTGGTTGGATCAGCAAAAGAAACAGCCGTTCTTAGTAGGGAATTATCATCGGTAGGATGCGTCAAAGTATAGGCAGTCGTAAAGGTATGTGTAGTAGACGTAATGATAACGGTTTCTATACCACTCGCATCACTCGTTCCACAAGCACCAGAATTACTTAAGACCCAGTTTAATTCTATTTCTAAACTCCCATCGCCATTTCCTTCTACATTTGGGTCGGGTAAGTCCATTAAGGTGAAAGACAAATTATCTCCATGACAATGGGTATAAGATACTGCAGTAAAGTTGGGTGCTGAATGCTGACCTATTAAGGTCGTATTACCAAAACTTATTATTCCTAAAATCAAAGTGGTAATAATCGGATATTTAAAAGTGCTTGATCCATTTTGGTTTAAAGCAATATAAAACCTATGTTTATTCCTAGTTGAAATAAAAAAAGATTTTATTAATTGTCTAAATTTCAGAAGTCCTTTATTTAGCAGGTGTGTTCTGTTCATTTTAGAGGGTAATTTTGATTCTTATAAAAATAAAAAGTAGTTACTTTTAACAAGTAATTGGTGTTTTTTTTGCAGACTAATGATTCGGAAAGTACGCTAACGTTTATAGGTTTTGAGTATAATGGTAGTAAAAGCGGGTAGAATATTCTATCAGTAAGGAGTACTATGTCATTGTTTAAAATAGACCTATACTAGAGATAGAAAGTTCTAATTGGTAATATGGATAGCTAAACTTGATACTTATCTTTATTTATAGGTAGAAAAATTGAATGAATAAAAAACAGGGATTAAATATCAATGTTTTTTTAATATATAGTAAATAACCAAGTTTATGCCAAAAACACTTATTTTAAAAAAATTGTGACATTCTCCAATAAATTCGTCTTTTAAAAAGGTGGGTACAGCATTCAATTAAAAGCAAGGGTAAGACAATTCCTCTAATTCTTATGGCTATAAAATTTAAATTATATACTTTAGCAAATTGTTAGGTTGCAGAAATTGAGTTGAACCCGTACCTCTATTTTATAATCAACTATATGCACTCAAAAATATTTATGAAAAATTTATGGTGTTGCTTTTTTCTAACGTTCTTTTTTTTTCAATCTTCTTGTCAAAAATATACCATTGATAATTTACCTGATACCCAAATTCACTTTGGAGAAGGTGGAGGCATCACAGGTGGCATTACCGAATTTTGTTTACTAAAAAATGGGCAATTATTTGATAAAAAACATTTTACAGAAGACTTTAAAACCTTTAAAAAGGTAAAAAAGAAAACAGCAAAAAAAGCTTTCAAGAAAGTAAAAAAAATGGATATTGAATCCATTGTCTTAGATAATCCAGGAGATAAATACTATTTTATTACTTATCAAACGGATAAAATAAATCATAAAATTACGTGGGGTCGAAATAAGGAAGAAGTGCCTGCTGAAGTAATAGCACTTTATGCTAATTTGAAAGGAATTGTTATGGAGAAATGACCTAATTGCTGGATACTGGATACTGGATTAAGGGTGTTAAGAGAAATTAGAAAATGGATTTTTTGACACGGAGAGACACGGTTTGAAAATATGATTTTTTATGTTTTTCTATTAACAACAATAAATTAGTGTCCTAAATAGACCAAAACATAATTTTTTCATAATCAAAAACCGTGTCCTTCCGTGTCAAAAAAATGATTTAGCATTTCTCTTAACAGCCCTAATACTGGATGCTGGATACTGGATGCTGGATACTGGATACTGGATGCTGGATACTGGATGCTGGATGCTGGATGGGTAGCAATAAATATCCATTTTCGGAACAAATTGATACCCAAATATTTAGGCAAAAAATAGGATGTTTGATTCAAGTATCCAACATCAAGTAATAAAACCGAATTACTTCCTACTAAAAAATATCTACTTATTTATAAAGTTTATAAAGCTAATTAAACATGAAGTACGTTTACTTATTATTGATAACTTGTTTTTTATCCACGTCAACTTTTGGACAAACGGGTAAACCTATTCACCCGCCTACTTCCGTTAATGATGGAGTCAAAAAAGCAGTAAACCCTATCAAGTCAACCGCTTTAATAGGGATTCCAAATGCTAGAACTTCTGTTATTACAGCATTTCATCCGCCTACCCTACCAACACTTCGTAGAACACCAAATAACCCCCGCTTAAAAGTGGTAGAACGGTCAAAAACAGGAGCGCCAATTATGATACAAGGAACCTTAGGTCAAGAAAGTGTAGGAAGAAGCCTAAATACACAAGTATTTGATTATTTACAAGCCGTCAAAAATCCAATTCTTATCAAGCATCCAAGGGAGGAATTTAAAGTTATCGAACAAAAAACAGATGAACTTGGGCAGACTCATTTTAAAATGCAACAAGAGTTTGCGGGCTTAAAAGTATATGGTGGACAAGTTTGGTTGCATGCGCAAGATGGTGAAGTCAATTTATTTAATGGACGAAATTATCCAACTCCCACTATAGAAAATACGACCCCTAGTATTTCTAAATCAGCAGCACAGGCTATTGCTAAACAAGATGTTAGTTTAAAAACAACCATTAAAATCTTCAATGAATTTGAACAAAAATTAATTAGTGAACAAAAAGAACCAGAATTATTAGTATATCATCCAATTGATAATAATCAAGCACAATTAGCTTGGCATTATCGCTTTCATCCCAATATTGCTAGTGAATGGGAATACTTTATTGATGCTCAATCAGGAGAGATTATTGATGCCTATAAAACGTTATGTCAATTACATTATCACAGTCATTTTGATACATCAACTGAAGAATGCGATGATCATCAACAACCAGTAACCAGCAACCAAGTTCATCCCGATTTATCGGGGCAACTAGTAACTAGCAACGAACAACCAGCAGCAATGCCTCAAAATGGTCCTGCTACCTCTAGCGCAAGAGACTTAAATGGGATTACACAAACCATGAATTCTTACGAATTAGACAATACTTTCTTCTTAATCGATGCTTCCAGGCCTATGTATAATGGTAGTCGATCTAGGTTACCCAATGAACCTGTTGGTGCGGTTTGGACCATTAATGCGCAAAATACTTATCCAGAGAATGATGATTTTAATGCAGTACATTTAGCCAATAATAATAATAATTGGAGTGATCCTATTTCTGTTTCTGCTCATAGCAATGCAGGTTTTGCTTATGAATATTTTCGTACCACCTTCGGTAGAAATTCTATTAATGGAGCAGGCGGAACCGTATTATCTGTTATTAATGTTTCTGATGAAGATGGTGGTGGTCTAGATAATGCTTTTTGGACAGGTACGGCTATGTTCTATGGAAATGGAAGACAGGCTTTTGGTCCTTTAGCAAGATCATTGGATGTAGCAGGGCATGAAATTGCACATGGAGTAGTTCAAAATACTGCCAATCTGAGGTATCAAGGCGAATCGGGCGCCATGAATGAATCCTTTTCAGATGTCTTTGGGGTATTAATAGATCGAGACGATTATTTATTAGGGGAAGATGTAGTGAATCCAAATGTTTTCCGTTCTGGGGCATTAAGAGATATGCAAAATCCAAATAATGGTGGAAGCCGATTAGGAGACCCTGGTTATCAGCCTGATAATGTTTCTGACCAATTTTTTGGTAGTCAAGATAATGGTGGTGTTCATATCAATAGTGGCATTACCAACAGAGCTTTTTTCTTGGTTGCTAATAGTATTGGTAGAGACAGAGCTGAACAGATTTATTATCGAGCTTTAACAACTTATTTAGTGAGTACTTCTCAATTTGTTGATTTACGGGCATCGCTCATGCAAGCAGCTAGAGATATTCACGGCAATGGCAGTCAAGAAGTAGCAGTAATTGCTCAGGCTTTCGATTCCGTAGGTATTCAAGGAGAAGCTGCTGAGGCCCCTGTTAATTCAAATCCAGGCGGACAAGAGGATATAGAGGTCGATGCTAATTTAGGGAACGATTTTGTGCTTTTTACGAATGATGCAAGAAGTAATTTATCTGTAGCAGATGGAACAGGAGATATTCTAGTATCGCCCTTTACCAACACAGGTGTTTTAAGTCGTCCTAGTATTACAGATGATGGTTCAGCTATTGTTTTTGTAGCTGATGATAAAACAATTCACTTGATTACTATTGAGAGTAATGGAGAGGCGACTGAAGAAGTTATCCAAGGTCAACCAATCTGGAGAAATGTAGCTGTATCAAAAGATGGTTTTAGAATTGCTGCTTTAACAGATGAAGTCTCCAATACGATTGATGTCTTTGACTTTACCTTAGGAGAATGGAAAACTTTTGAATTGTATAATCCAACCTTTACCGAAGGAATTTCTACGGGAGAAGTTGATTTTGCCGATGTCTTAGAATTTGACATTACAGGAGAATTTGTCATGTATGATGCAAGAAATACTTTAAGAGGGGATTTTGGAGGCTTTGACCTCAGCTATTGGGACATTGGTTTTGTCAAAGTTTATGATAATAGTATTGATAACTTTGAACAAGATGTCGAGAATAATATCTTCAAACTATTTAGCAATTTAGAAGTAGATGTAAGTGTGGCTAATCCTACTTTTTCTAAAAATTCCCCTGATGTAATTGCCTATGATTATATAGATGTATTTGATCCTAATGAAGTCAATTTTGAACTAAGAGGCATTAACATTACGACTAATACAACGAACATCTTATTCCGTAATCAAGGTCTAAGTTTCCCGAGTTATGCTAGGCTAGATGACCAAATCATTTTTAATGCCGTTACTACTGAAGATGATAATGTAGTGGCCACGCTCCCTCTTTCAGAAGATAAAATTTCTGCTGCTGACAATCCAGCAATACTAGTTTCTGCTCCTGATGGAGCTAATTGGGGGGTCTGGTTTTCTGATGGTATTCGTACCTTAACTAGTACAAACGAATTAGAAAAAGCTATTTTTGATTTACAAATAGCTCCTAATCCCTTTAACGAAAACTTGACTATTCAGTTTAATTTGGAGGAAAGCAAAGATTTGTTATTAGAGATTTATAATACGCTAGGGCAAGTTCAATTTAGTCAAGTAATGGACGCTCAAGTAGGCTTAAATACACAACAGATTAATACACAAGATTTATCAAAAGGCGCTTATTTGATTACGCTTAAATCTGCCGAAGGAATTGTGACACGGAAGGTGGTGAAGTAGGAACGGTTATCAGTTGTCGGTTGTCGGTTTGACAAACTAACTGACAACCGACAACTGATAACTGCTTACTCCAAAACCCCCTCACTCCCCAGCCACTCACCAAATCGTTCTATCCAATGGTCCGAAGGTAAGTTTTGTTTTCGCATACCAAAACCATGTCCACCTTTGGCATACATATGCATTGCTGCACTTTTCCCTGCCTTCAACCAAGCGGAATATAATTTCACACTAGCTGGCGCCAAGTTCAAAGGGTCATCAGAGGCACAAACGACAAAAATTGGTGGTGCATCTGCAGGCGTCGCACTTTGTGGAATAATATCCATCCAAGCATAAACGGGGACAATAAAGTTGGGTTTATTCTCAGGGCTATAATTAAAAGTAGCGCCCATAGTAACCGCTCCACCAGCAGAAAAGCCCATGATGCCAATTTTATTAGGATTTATTTGGTATTTTTCAGCAGTTTCTCTGACATATTGGATAGCGTTTAAGCCATCACTTATGCCTAGTGGCAAAACATTTCCCGCCTTTAATAATACTCGTTCTCCATCTGTCATCATTTCTTTGGTTGCATCCTCTCCTGTAGGTACCAAGCGATACTTCAAGACAAAGGCGGTCACTCCTCTTTCTGCCAACCATTTAGCCACCTGATTGCCTTCGCTTTCTATAGATAATGCATACATCCCACCTCCAGGGCAAATAACGACGGCTGCTCCCGTATTTTTTTCAGCAGTTGGTTGAAAAACCTGCATGGTTGGTTCAATCACATTGGTAACCACCTCTGTTTGCCAAATTTCTGAAAAATATTGTTGCTCTTTTTTATTCCATTCAATGGATTCATCTGTTTCCGTAATCGGTAATTTAATTGTTTTTTGGGCCATTAAAGGAAGGATGAAAATTGCGAAGGAAAAAAATAATACGATTCGTTGCATGAGTTTTTATTTTGATAAAAAACCAAAATTAAAAATACTTTTCAGGATTCACAGGCTTTCCATCTTTTAATACTTCATAATGCAAATGTGGAGCAGTTGACAAGCCAGAACTCCCTACCCTACCGATTAATGTTCCTTTTTTTACTGCTGCCCCTTTTTTTACTTCAAAAGTAGATAATTGAGCATATAGGGTTTGATAATTTTCGTCATGTTTCAATACAATCATTTTTCCATAGGCATTATGAGTAACCACTTTTTCTATCACACCATCTGCAGTCGCATAAACAGGTGTTCCTATTGTTGCTTTTAAATCTATTCCTCTATGCATTTTCTTTTTTCTAAGTAATGGATGGAAACGCATCCCAAAGCCACTCGTAATTTCATGCCCTTGATCTAAAGGGAAACGACTTGGTGGGTCAATTTGAAGGACTAAAGTTGGTTTTGGAATAACCATAGATTCATTAGAGTTTATGCTAAAAGGCTTAGTGCTTCCAGAATTCTGAGTTCTGGAAGCACTCTCCGTACGATTTTTTTCAGAATAGACACTATTGGCTTTCCTAAAAATACGATCATTATCTGTATATTCTTTTTCCTCAGGTAATATTGGATAATTACAAATAAATAATCCTAGCACTAAGAATGCTGCACAAGCAGAAATTAGTTTACTCATTTTTTGCATAGTTGTAGATTTATGGCTTAACAAGGAAATAGTTGCTTGTTCTAACTCAGCAATATGTTGGGCAGGTAAACCATCAAATACATGCTGAGTTGCTTCTGAAAAGGAAATTTCATTTTTCTCCATTTCCATTTCTATCAAACAGGCAAAATGATCAATCATTTCCTCTTTTAATGGTTGATAGGATAAGCCCTTATCTTTTATTTTTAGGGCTATATGATCTAATTGTTCCTCAGTTAAAAACATAGTATATTTTTTGTGGGTTTATTGCCAACTGCTCAGCAAAGGGTTTAGGGCATGGAGCAAAGGGGTATTAAACAGATATTGTCAAATTTTTTAGATTGTGGGTAAAATCATAAATCCATCCTATTTTTATTGGCTTTTAAAGTAAATAGTCCAAATTTGACAGATTTATGATGTAAGATTTATGATTTTCGGGGAACTTTATCCCTAATTCTAAACAACCTATTAAGCTACTTAGTCGACTCCCAAAAGTCCTCGCATCATTCCAAAGAAAGCAGTAATTTCTTCTATTTTGGAAACAGTTGCCTCATTTCCTTTAGGGGTCAGGGCGTAATACTTCCGAATTCGTTTACCAATAAAGATTTTATCAGTCACGACTAGACCATCTGCTTCTAATTTATGAAGTGTAGGATAGAGGGCACCTTCTCGCAATTCCAACTGACCGTTGGTTTGTTCTTTTACCTTTTGAGTAATTTCATATCCATACATTTTACCATTATCTGCTAATTGTTTAAGAATAATGGTTTTTAAGGTGCCTTTTAAAAGTTCTTTTGAATACATAGGACAAATATACATCAGACTTTGAGGTATTCACAAATAATATCCAATTTTTTTTAATTTATTTTGAAAACCGAATAGATTTAACGATTTTACACCTCCTTCTAAAATAAAATGAAGATAAGCTTTCAATAGCTCGAATAATATTCGGGATTTCATTTGCTAAAAAACATAGGATGCTAAATTCAAAAATTGCAGGAATAGGCCATTATGTGCCAGAAAAAGTGGTTACCAATAATGATTTAACCAAGGTAATGGACACTTCGGATGAGTGGATTCAGGAAAGAACAGGAATCCAAGAACGGCGTTATGCAGAAAAACATAAAGAAACTACCTCCACTATGGGCGCAGCGGCAGCCCGTATTGCTATTGAACGAGCAGGTATTACGCCAGAAGAAGTAGACTTTATTGTTTTTGCTACCTTAAGCCCAGATTATTATTTTCCAGGTAGTGGTGTATTATTGCAAAGAGAATTGGGTATTACTAAAACGGAGATTGGCGCTTTAGATATAAGAAACCAATGTTCTGGTTTTATTTATGGCTTGTCCATTGCTGATCAATTTGTCAAAACAGGGATGTACAAAAATGTTTTGGTGGTTGGGTCAGAAATGCACTCTATGGGACTTGATTTTTCTACTAAGGGCAGAAATGTAACCGTTATTTTTGGGGACGGTGCAGGTGCAGCGGTCATTCAACCATCAACAGAAGCAGGTAAAGGGATTTTAACGACCAAATTACATTCAGATGGGACTTATGCAGAAAAATTAGCCTTTATTAGCCCCGGATCTCACGGTGGCTACCATGCTGATAAATTAGGCTTAGAAGATAGATTTGGTTTTGATAAAGAGATAGAATTCGGTGAAATTTTTGCTACCCAAAAAATGATAGACGATCGGCAATTATACCCAGAAATGGAAGGACAGTTTGTCTTTAAATTAGCAGTTACAAAATTTCCTGAGGTCATCAATGAAGCATTAACCGAGGTTAATTTAAAATCAGATGCTATAGATATGTTAATCCCTCACCAAGCGAATTTACGGATTAGCCAATTCGTAGCTAAAAGAATGGGCTTAGGGCAAGACAAAGTGTATAACAACATTCAAAAATATGGTAATACAACTGCTGCCTCTATTCCGATTGCCTTATGTGAAGCCTGGGAAGCAGGGAAGATTAAGGAAGGCGATTTGGTTTGTTTAGCTGCCTTTGGTAGTGGATTTACTTGGGGAAGTGCATTAATTCGATGGTAAGTAATAACAAAAAAACTTAACCACAGATTAAGTAAGGAATGAATTAAAATTAAAATGACAATTAAAATTAAAAACACTACTGATAATCAGTAAGTTGCAATTCTAAAATGTAAAGTTATTTTTGAACCGTTCCTAAGCAACAGATTTTAGATATAATATTAAAATAATTAATATCAGTTTTTAATCTGACGCTCTAGATAAAAAGTAGCTACTGGTTATCAAAAAATTATAGATAAAAATATTTAAAATATCATTAATTATTGATTCAGTTTTTATAAAAAGAAATATTTAAAAAATAATCATATATTAATTATCTTCATTAAAAAGAATATAAAGGACACTTTTTTTGCCAATTTTTTATCAAAAGATAAAATTTTAACAAAAAAAAAGAAAAAAAAGGGGTTAGTTTTTTGATATTATTCAAATAATTGTAACTTTATGCCAAGAATATGGTTTACTACTATGAGTAAACGGTTTTATTTC
>CAZXYA010000110.1:0-19841 GCA_964644655.1 uncultured Saprospiraceae bacterium
ATATATCGCACCTTTGGTGCTGATTAATTTTACTTTGCGTAACATCAGTTATAATTATTAGTTAAGGGATTTCGCAAAAAATAACCTATGTAGACGAGTTAGGAGGATTGCAAACGGATTTAACGGATCAGTCGGATTTAAACTGATTTTCCTTATGATGTGTATTATCTTTTTGTGTAGGTTATTTTTTCCTTTTCCCTAATCATCAATTTTGCTAACCATTTTTCTGTCTATTAACAATAAGGAAAAAATAATCTAATAAGTTCTTTTCCCTATACTCTTTTTCGTTAATCAGGCAAATTTACATCAAATGGACTATGAGACAAACAATTTTCTGCCTAAATATTTTTATCTGCTTAATGTCAACTACTATTTTCGCACAAAATAGTACCCTAGAAGGCTATGTCTTTGAGGATGGTAATCGAGGATATTTAAAGGAGGTGGCTATTAGCATCACACAAGAAGGCACGAATCAATTTATAGCCAATACCACTACCAATGAAGCGGGATTTTTTACAGCTATTCTCCCTGTTGGAAAAACCTACCGTATCCAAGCCAATAAAGACTTATTTTCTCCTCAGCAAACAAGCGTTGTGGTTAAAACTTCGGATAGGAACAAAAAGGTTTTCACCAAAGTAAAAATGTCCCGTAAACCTGGGTATCTTTTTGAAGTCACTTTAGCAGAAATGATACAAGTGGGGAAAAAAGAAGTCGATGCAATTACAGGTGCTAGAATTGAAGCGTTTAATAATACGACTCAGCAAACCATATTAGACTATCCGAACCACCCTTTACCAATCTTTAAGGTAAATTTTGAACGGGGCAATCACTATAGTATTTTAATTAGAAAAAATAACTATTACGCTAAACGATTAGAAGCTTATGTCGATATAAAAGGTTGTATTCTTTGTTTTGAAGGCGTGGGTAATGTACAACCTGGCGTTTCTGATGTCCTAACAGAAGGCAATAAAATGGGAACTTTATTGGCGAATATTAGTATGCAACCGTTGATTTTTAATCAGACCAATACCATTCCAAACTCGAATACTTTTTTTATGGCGAATAATGCCAGCTTAAAGGAAACTGCTAAAAAAGAAATTGACAATTTACTAAGTATTGTTAAGGATAATCCACATTTAGTTTTTGAAATTGGCGTACATACAGATGCCAGAGGAAACGACGATAGCAATCAGTTATTGACCCAAGAACGAGCTAATAATATTGCTCAGTATCTATATTTTTCTGGTAAGATTCAACCTAGACAATTGATTGCCAAAGGCTATGGGGAAACCCAGCTATTAAATAATTGCACGAATGGCATCAATTGTGAAGAGGCTGCACATCAGTTAAACCAGCGAGTTACCTGGAAAGTAATGGAACAGAAAAATAGTAATTTTGTCAATAATCAATCTTTAGCTCAGATTATTAAAGTCGAACAATTTAATGATGGTTTAACCAGCATAGGTCAAGATCAAGTAATCAATAAAACGCCTCCATTATCTTCTCCCGAATTGATTAATGCAGTTATTGAATATGGGATTGATACAAAAAAAATTACGCCTACTGTTAATCCAGATGGCGTTGCATTGGAAAATTTAGTGGATGGAAATGACATTTATGCAGAAATTACCAATGCAACTAGATTGGTAGATGAAAATTATGTAGAAGATATAGATAAAGAGTTACTGAAATTGCAACGCGTACCAACCAATTATCAGTCGCCTGTAAAAATTGACCCTACAGCGCCTAACTTCGGTCCAAAAGTCAATCAAGATATCTATAACCCTTATGAACAAAAAATTGAGCGCAAAATAATTGTCCCTGAACCAAAATTAGGAGAAACAATGGTTGCTTCGGCACAAAACAATCCAAGAACACGGACGCTCCCTTTTAATTATACGGGCTATAAAATTGAATTTTTTACGACCTTATCTGCCCTTCCTGCAAGCCATGAAATATTCAATCGTCATGGAAATATTGTATTAGAACGCAAGGCAAACGGACTTTTTAGTTACCTGTTAGGAGATTTTCAAGAAGAGCAATTGGCAACAACCTTTTTGGAAGAAAGTCTTTTAAGTCGTTATTCTACAGCAACCGTAATTAGCTATGAAAATGGGCAAAGAAAACAAGCAAAAAAGCCAACTAAAGCAAAGACTAAACCCGTGTCTGCTCCTCCTCGATAGTATAAAGGACTACTTTTTTCTTTTTGCCTTTCAATGAGATGTTACCGATTTTTCGAGTATCCATACGGTTGGGAGGCATGCCTATTAGGTCTAATAATTTTTTGGAAATTAATAATTTAAGACCAAATTCATTGCACATAGATTGCATTCTTGCAGTTGTATTTAAGACATCGCCAGAAAAAACAATATCTCGTTTGAGAACACCTATTTCACCAATGGTTACTTTTCCACAATGGATGCCCGCTTTAAACTCAGGAACAATCCCGTATTTTTCCAAGTAGTTGTCAGCATTCCGAGAAATAGTTTCTCTGATATTATAAAAACACCGAATACAATTGCCATTTTTAACCCCTGTAGGTATTTTCCATACAATAATGACTTCGTCACCGATGTATTGGTAAATACTTCCATTGGTAAAAAGAATAGGATCGGTAATATCTTGAAAAAAATCATGTAGGAGTTCAAAAAATTTAATATGTCCAATTTGTTCTGCAATACCTGTTGAGCCCTTCATGTCTAAGAACATAAAAATGCGTTCTTCTTCTCTTGGATGATGGTATTTACCTATAATTAATTGCCGTAATACGCCTGCTCCGTATTTTTCATTAACATCTAATAAAAGATTTGTTAGAAAAATAATGAGCAACCAGAGCGTTAATTTTGACAAGAAAATATAACTCAAAAAAGATTGGATAACTCGATTAAAAATTGATTGGCTAAAAAATGATATATTGGCGTGGTAACTGTGAAAAATTCCAGTTCCAATACCAATAACCACTAATAGAATCAATAGTAAGATAAGGGTATTCAAAAACACAGAGACCATAAAAGAATGATCTCTAAATCGCCCTCTCAAAATGAAAACTAAAATACAACCAGCTATTAATCCACCAAGAAATACAGCTATTAGATTAGCCATTAATAAATCTTGGAAACTATAACTTGGTTCGGCTTTAAAGGAAGGGAAATCAAAAGATAGTACATGAATGTATAAAACCTCCAGCACACCAAAGATCGTCCATAGCAAAGTTATCCAGAAGACTTTGGATAACTTGACTCGTAATTTTGTTGGTAAGCTTAAATTCATGCTATTATTAGTCGTATTTAGGTATAATATTCTTTAAAAGACGGCTTTCAAAACGATTCCTACAAAATTCTCTTCAAAAAAAGAGAAAAAAGCTTAAATTTGGTGCATATTGCACATCCCCTTTTATAAACCAGCAACAAAGTAATAGAATTCCGAGAGGAACAAAAACTTTTGCAGTAAATTATTGAGTCGCAAATTGTTAGTACTACATTTTATAAAATCTGTCATTAACAATATTAAAGACTTCATTCGAGAAAACTTAGTATGGAAAGGAATAATATTATTCAACTAACAGAAGCATATGTACTCAAAATATTTGAGAACGATTTACCACCAGACTTACATTACCATGATTTAAATCATACTATGTCTGTTCGGGAAACATCTCTCATTTTGGGTGAACATTACGATATTGGCACAGCGAATATGGAAGCGATGGAATTGGCTGCCCTCTTACATGATACAGGATACGTCAAAGCTTATACGGGTCACGAAGCTGTGAGCGCCCAATTAGCAGAAGACTTTCTTACGCAGCATGATTATCCTGCCGCTCAATTAGCTTTAGTAAAAGAATTAATTGATGCGACAAAGTTGGTGTATGAACCCAAAAATTTGCTACAAAGAATTATTAAGGATTCTGACTTAAATAATTTAGGCCAACGAAAATACATGAAGACCATTGCTAGTCTTCGATCTGAAATGAAAACTTTCCTTCATTTGGAATATGAAGATGCCGCCTTCATGGAAATGAATCTAAAATTCATGGATGGGCATAGCTATTTCACAGAAAAAGCAAATGAATTATTTAATGAGAAAAAAGCAAAAAATAGAAAGAAAGTTGTTAAAGCTTTAAAAACTGCAAAGGCAAAAAAAGCTGCTCTTACCAATAAAGAAAAAAAAAAGAAAAAAACTAAAAATAAAGACCAAAATGATACGATAAACGGAAATAGGAGTGCGCAAATGATATTTAAAACAGCTTTGCGGAATCACATTGACTTAACTAGTATTGCTGATAACAAAGCGAATATTATGCTAAGTATCAATGCCTTGATTATCACTATTTCTCTTCCTCTTTTAGCTTCTAATATTGGCGATAATGCTAAATTGATTTTTCCAACTTCTATACTATTAACTACTTGTGTTGCCTCTATTATTTATGCTACTTTGGCAACTCGTCCTATCAAAACCAAAGGACTCACTTCCATTCAAAGTATTCAAACCCAACCCACTAACCTATTCTTTTATGGTAATTTCTATAAAATGAAGTTTGGAGATTATAAAGCAGGCGTTAAAATGATTATGGAAGATGATACCAAACTAGATGATTCTATCATTAGTGATTTGTACTATCTAGGAAAAGCCTTGGGCAATAAGTTTAATCAACTAAGGGTTTGCTATCTAATTTTTATGATTGGGACTACTTTGACGGTTTTGGCTTTTGCTATTTTGTTTTTTTTGACGCATTAATTCCTACCCAAATAAATCAGGTGATTTTTGACAAAAATGAGAAAATGAGTGAATAAATAAATGATTAAATGGGAGGTAATACTAGAATTTACTCACCTTCCTTACTTTAGGGAGGAGGAAAATAATAACCTACCAGCCTAATGGATTGGCATCCCATCCGCTTGCGGTTCAAATGTTCTACATTTTCATACTTTTAGCTGTGTTAAAATTTTTCAATGTAGCAACGGCTATGTTGAAAAGCATCCCATCCGTTTCACGGTTCACAAACGATGTTTGCTTCAGCTATCTCTTTTTTCATCTTTTTCTTACGCCACTCCGCCAATTCAGGATTTCCCAAATCATCCTATTCAATATAGTCTTTTCCTTGGTTCATAGTAGGTTTTGTGTAGTATTGCTTAAAAATACAACAAATTCTTGAAAATTGTAGATTATTTTAACACTCTTACCTCACTTTCCTCGCTTAATGTGTAGTTTTGCCTTTTTTATTCTAAAGTGATTAAAGTTCATCTAGACACTTATGTAAATTTTAAAGTGTCGATAATTTTAAACTTCAAGCTCAACATCAATTATCACCAAAGGCGGTTGAAAATTGAAAATTTGAAATTGAAAATTGAAAATTGCAACATGCAAATAACAGCCACTACCTTTTCTGGTCTTGAAGAAATATTAGCCAAAGAAATAACTGCCCTAGGTGGCCGAGACACTAAGTTACATAAACGTGCCATTACCTTTGAAGGAGACAAAAAGGTAGTGTATCGTTGTATTTATGAATGTCGAACCGCCCTTCGTATTTTCCTACCTTTTCATACTTTTAAAACCAAGCATGAAAATCACTTATATAAAAAACTCCGAGAAATTGATTGGACGGAAATGATGAGTTTGGAGGATACCTTTGCCATTAATGGGACGACTAGTTCTAAATATATTACGCACTCTAAATACTTAGCGCTCAAATCAAAAGATGCTATTGTCGATCAATTTAGAACTAAATTCGATGGTAGAAGATTGAGCGTAGACCGAGATAATCCTGACCATCGACTAAATGTGCATTTGAGTTATGATAATGTTTGTACCCTTTCTTGGGATGTTTCTGGCGCCACCTTGAATAGGCGAGGCTATAGAACGGCAACAGGAGAAGCACCGATTAATGAAGTCTTAGCAGCAGGGATTATCTTAAGTTCTAATTGGCAAAAAGATGGTGATTTTATCGATCCGATGTGTGGATCTGGTACTTTTTTGATGGAAGCTGCCATGTATGCCAATAATATTCCACCTCAAATTAATCGAAAGGAATTTGGTTTTATGCGCTACAAAGATTTTGATAGAGCGCTGTGGCAAGAAGTCAAACAAGAAGCCGATGCCAAAATCATTAATTTCCCGCATAAAATACTCGGTTTTGACAAAGATTTTAAAGCTATTAAAGCAGCCCGTTTAAATATCTTAGCAGGCAATATGGACGGCAAAATTGAAGTGGAACGAGGGGATATTTTTAAACTCAATCCAGAAATGGCTAAAGGTATAGTAATGATGAACCCGCCTTATGACGAACGTTTACAGGTTGCCGATGTCAATGCCTTTTATAAGGATATTGGTCATGCCCTTAAACATAATTTCACGGGTTTTGACGCTTGGATTATTACAGCTAATATTAAGGCTATGAAGCAATTGGGACTTCGTCCTTCTTTTAAAAAGATATTGTTTAATGGGGCTTTGGAATGTCAATTGGCGCATTATGAGTTGTATCGGGGGAGTCGGTAAGAACTTTATTTATTTTTCTCCAAAAGCTACCTCAAATCCTTGGTCAATAAGCCCTTCAATAGTAGCTTGATGACCACCATCAAATTTAAGTAAATTCGCCTGACGAGTAATTAATAAAGCTTGTTCGTTTTGCGTTAATCGACCTACCGATTCATCTAAATTACCAAAACAATAAGTAACATTGGTTAAATCATCATATTTTGCTAATTCAATGGTATATCTTTTGAAAGCTAAGCCTGCAAATAGTTTATTAAGATTTTTTTCTACGGGTGTAAGGGTACTTGGCGCACCTGTAAAAGGAGTATTACCATCAATGAAACCACCCGTATTTCCTTCGCTAAACGATTCCCAAATAAGGTCAGGCATATCTAGTCGATTGGCTATTAATAAATATTGATCCGCTATAGTTGTTCCCTCTTGTACTAATAATTCTTGTACTAAATAAGCCCCGTATGCAATTCCCAAAACATATACTTTTTTATCTTGCGCTTTGAAAAATTGGATTGCTTGAGCTAGGATAGCTACACTTTCCTGATTGACAGTCTTGGCGGTTTCAAAGGAAATTTCCGAGGTGAATTGTTCTGCTTGAAGGGTTTGTTGTTGATGTAAATTGAAAATAAAAAAATCATTATCTCTATCAGTCAAGGTTAATAAGGCTCTTAAATCACTAGTCGCTAAGGTGGCACTAGGACCATTTTGTACATTAATCAGGACTACGTCACTAAATACATTACCAAAAAAACTGCCTAATTCCATCATTTCAGCGTCCAAAGCGATACCTGTATTATTCATTTCTTCTAGTTCTTCCTCAGAAACACGTTCTCTCCTACAAGCGGATAGGATTAAAAATAAGGAAGTGGCAAGCAAAAATAATTTTAGTGGTTGTTTTCTCATTTTTTACGTGTTCGAAATTAGCTAATGGTTTTGGAATTAAATTTCCAAGAACTGCACGAAACCGATAATAAAAGTACTGCTTATAAGTAATAGGGAGGTAAAAAGAAACGACTATTAATTGTCGGCAATTATCATTTAAAGCAAAGGTGAGTGTCATTAGTCTAAGACCCGATGGTTATTATTAGTTGCTTGTCGAACAAATAATCCATTATTGCGAAACTTATCTAATACAATTTCTTCTTTTAAATCAACTAAGGTCATGACGACTTGTTGTTTGAGCTTCCCTTCTCTTTTTTCTATCGGTTGAGATGAGGTAGGAAAAGGTGAAATTATTTTAATGCGATAAGCTGGAATTTGTTGAGCCAGTAAAAAATTTTCTACCACTTCTGTTGAATTAGCTGCCTTGAATGGTGATGTTGAATTTTCAGGTGTAATAATTCTTAATTTTAATTTAGGGTGTTCTTTTAAAATAGCTGTAACCTCTTCTAAAATAGCTACATCTATTTTTTGTAGACTCTTGGAAGATGGCTGAACATAAATAGAACGACTAAATAGTTGAAAATCAGTCATTGAGGGGCTATTATTAATGCTAGAATCAGTCGTTGGGACTTTAAAATTGGTAGGAGAAGCAAGGATTGATAAATTATTAAATTCCTTGAGGAATGGATTTAATTGATAGCTATTTAATTGTTTTTCTGCTGCTGCCAAAGTCTCAAAATTTCCCCAAGCGTATTGATGCAAATTTAAGGAAGTGGATTGATATCTGACGTCATTAAGTCCTACAAAACTAAAGAATGTTGGTTCAATTTGTTCGGTAAAGGCAGCGAGATGAATACTGTATTTTTGAGAAAATACGGGGGAGGATAGGGTGAATAGGATGACAGAAAGCCACCATTTGATGTAAAGTTTGTTCATTGTTTTAGTTTTCTCTTGTAAGTCCGATGTTGATGTTTAGTGTTTTCCTTGATGTGGGGATAATGAAGTCGATGTAAGTTCTCAATGAGTAAATGACTAGATGAAGAAATGAGTAAATGTAGTCGTTGATTTTGAGCTTTTTCGGTTATTTTTAGCCGTTGCTACTCCTAATTTATTCATTTATTCATTTTCTCCTTTACTTATTGGGTATTTACAAGTCGATAAGCTAATGAAGCTTTTAAAGTAGTATATATTTTGTGTAATTGTAGTGGAAGTGATGGTTGAAACTAATCGGTAATTGAGTGTATTGAGTAGGTTGTTAAGACAAATTACGAAAATTATTGACAAAATAAAAGGCGTGTACAAATTATTAACACATTTTTTAAATTAGAATAGATTTTTTTATTTATGGGTCTGAAATTAATTCGATGACATTTCGAGATTGAATTCTTTTAAGTTTGACATCGTCAGAACAGAAAAATTATTCAGCCCAAAAGACCTTTTATTCGCCCTTAGTGTAGCATGAAGAAATGTAAGTTGAAAGGATGGATGGGATGTTTGTGATTCAGTAAAAGGTATACGGTAGAGAAATAAAAAACAGCTTGACTAGACTAAAAAATCCGTTGCTAAGCTTTTTTAGCAATGGATTAATATTAACAATGCCTGGCCTGCGGGAGGAAAAGATTTGACGACCTATTAAGCGCTTAGTAGGTCGTTTAGGTAATCCTTTCGGATAATTTGGCGATTTTTGATAGATGTTTCTACCAACGTTTAGCCTGATAAGGATACCGTACCACATATTGTTCTTTTACCAACTTAGTAATTCGATGCTTCAAATCCTTAATATTTTCTTTTTTAATGGCAGAGACAAAAACATGATCTCCTTCATAATTTTTTCTTAAATTATTAGTCAATTCTGTTAAAATTTCTTCCTTGGTTTCGGCATCCAGAAAATCATCAAAATTCTTTTCTCGATACAAATCCATTTTATTAAAAATAAATAGGGTAGGCTTATCAGTAGCTTCTAAGTCTTTTAGTGTTTTTTGGACAGTATTAATATGATCTTCATATTGAGGGTGGGCAATATCAACGACATGGAGTAGAATATCACTTTCTTTGGCTTCGTCTAAGGTCGATTTAAAACTTTCTACCAAATGATGCGGTAATTTTCTAATAAATCCAACTGTATCGGACATTAAAAAAGGCATGGTATCAAATACTACTTTTCTAACGGTAGTGTCAAGGGTGGCAAACAATTTATTTTCAGCAAATACTTCTGATTTACTCAATAAATTCATGATAGTCGATTTGCCTACATTGGTGTATCCGACTAAAGCTACTCGAATCATTTGCCCTCTAGTCTTTCGACGAGTGGCATTTTGTTGATCAATGGTTTTTAATTTGGCTTGTAGTTTTGATATTTTATCCCGAATAATCCGTCTATCCGTTTCAATTTCTTTTTCCCCAGGGCCTCTCATCCCAATACCACCTCTTTGTCTTTCTAAGTGTGTCCAAAGACCACGCAGTCGTGGTAAAAGGTATTGCATTTGGGCTAGCTCAACTTGTGTCTTTGCTTGAGCAGTTTGTGCCCGACTAGCAAAAATATCTAGGATTAATGTACTTCTATCAATGATTTTTACTTTTAGAAACTCTTCTAAAATACCGACTTGCTTGCCTGTCAAATCATCATCGAAAATGACCATACTTATTTCTTCATGGCTTTCGACGTATTCTAGAATTTCTTCTAATTTACCTTTCCCAACAAAGGTTCTTCGGTCTGGATTTTGTAGTTTTTGTGTAAATCGCTTGATGGTTTTAGCGCCCGCTGTCAATGCTAAAAATTCTAGCTCATCCATATACTCTTTTACTCTTTCGACGGTATCCATACCATGAATAACCCCAACTAAAATCGCATATTCCGTTCCTCTTTTTAAGCCCTTACCTTTATTTTGATCACCTAGATTCCAATTATAATTTTCTTGGTTTTTAGTTGATTTCTTTTTCCTCAAGGAATCCCTACTTTGATTTTTCATACTTTATTATTTCATCGTTACTTAACTAAATGCCCAAACGATTGACTCAACTGCAAAGTTGCTAAAAAGATTCCATAAGTGTTGGGGAATCCTAACTATTGATTTGAAAGGACACAAGTCTAGTGCTATGTAAACAAAGTTTTGATTAATTATAATGGTGTTTTTTAGGTGCATCAGCACCGACTATATTTGTAACTTAACCCCAATCTTGCTTGCTCTTTAGAGGTGCGTCAGCACCGATTATGTTCAACATGGTCGGCGCTAGTGCACCTTTAAGTATCGAAATTACTGTCAAAAAATTTGTTTACATAGCACTAGATAAACAGATAATTCTCCCTTTTTTACCTGACGCTCTATCTATTAGCAATGGACTGACTGGTTCTAAACAAATTATAAAATATTAATTTTCAATCTGACACTCTATTTTTCAAGAGTTCATCGTTCATCATTAAATATACTGATTAATAATCATTTCATAATATTCTTGTTTACCACTAATTTGTTGTGGTTCGCCATTATTTAAAGCGATATTTCTTAAATCTGATAAATTTAATAGTCCTTTTTCAAAATCTTGTCCTGAGCCACTATCAAAAGAACTATATCTATCAGTTCTTAATGTTTTATATGGAGAATCTTCTAAGATATTATGAGCAATTAATAATGCTCTTGCAAAGGCATCCATACCACCAATATGGGCAATAAATAAGTCCTCTAAATCAGTAGAATTTCGACGGATTTTTGCATCAAAATTGATGCCGCCTGTCTTCAAACCACCCGCTTCTAAGAAGACTAACATAGCTTGGGTTAATTCATATAAATTCATGGGGAATTGATCGGTGTCCCAACCATTTTGATAATCTCCTCGGTTAGCATCCAAACTACCTAAAGCATTAGCATCAGCTGCTACTTGAATTTCATGCTGGAAAGTATGACTTGCCAACGTAGCATGATTTACTTCGATATTAATCTGGAAATCACCTAATAAATCAAATTCTCTTAGGAAATTTAAGACCGTTGCACAATCAAAATCATATTGATGCTTAGAAGGTTCCATTGGCTTAGGTTCAATCAAAAAAGTCCCTGTAAATCCATTCTTTCGTCCATAGTCTCTAGCTATTGTCATAAAACGAGCCATATGTTCTACTTCTCGTTTCATATCAGTATTTAGGAGAGACATATAGCCTTCTCGCCCTCCCCAAAAGACATAATTTTCTCCTCCTAAAGCAATCGTTGCATCTATAGCGTTTTTTACCTGAGTAGCGGCATAAGCGACTACCTGAAAATCAGGATTGGTCGAAGCGCCATTCATATATCGTGGATGCGAAAATAGATTGGCGGTTCCCCATAATAACTTTACGCCCGAATCCATTTGTTTTTCTGCGGCATAATCAACAATAGTCTGTAAGCGTTTTTCCGTTTCGATAATAGATTCTGCTTCATCTACTAAATCGACATCATGGAAACAATAATAAGGAATGCCCATTTTAGTAATAAATTCAAAAGCAGCATCCATTTTTTGTTTGGCAGCCGTCACCGCATCTCTAGCATTCATCCAAGGCATAGGTCTAGTATCTGCCCCAAAAGGATCGCTGCCACCACCATTAAAAGAATGCCAATAAGCGGCTGCAAATCGAAGGTGTTCCTTCATAGTTTTGCCACCTACTTGCTTATTCTCGTCATAATACCGAAAGGCAAGAGGATTTTTTGTTTTAGTGCCTTCATATTCAATTTTATCAATAGCAGGAAAGTATTGTTTAGTCCCGTAGGTAAGGTTCATTTTAATTGTTTTGTTAGCTAAATACGATGGATTTTATGAACAACACGAATATACAAGATATGGTTGTAAAATATATTTTATGTTAGGGAGTAGGTAAAATATAACCTACCCATTTTGCAGCTTTATTTTGCCTTTTAAGGCATCCCGTCCGCTAAAGCGGTTCACTAAAAGATAAAGATTCCCCGAATCTTCCTCTTTTAGCTCATGTTACAAAAATACCTGCCTGCCGGTAGGCAGGTATTTTTGTAAAGGCATAACTCCGTTGCATCCCGTCCACAAGTGGTTCAGAAGCTTATACTTCTTCATGCCTTGAATAAGAACAAATTAAAACTACACTTTTGGGTACCTTATTTATTACCTACTCCCTTAAATTACAATGTACTAGTATCATTTACCAAGAGAATTGTATCATTGAATAATTTTAAAGAGATTGTTCTAGAGCAGTTAACCATTTTCCATAAGCCTCACAATAAGCATCACTTCCTTTTTCTGGTATAGTGGTTTCTATAATGGATAAGCCCTTAAATGCATGTTCAAAATCTGTTGCACCATAACCAATTGCAGCTCCAATTGCTGCGCCTGTAGCCCCATCAGTATTATATAGTTCGATAGGGATACCAGAGGTATTAGCGAGTAATTGGCGGAACAAAGGACTAAGGAATAAATTGGCATTTCCTGCCCGCATAACTTTGGGTTTTAAACCCATTTCACCCATGATTTCTAAACCATATTGGAAAGAAAAGACAATCCCTTCTTGTACTGCTCGACAAAGATGCCCTTCTTGGTGTCGATTAAAATTTAAGTTAATCAATTGAGCGCCAGGGTCACTATTACAGAGCATTCGTTCTGCTCCATTACCAAAAGGCAACATCAATAAGTCATCTGAACCAACAGGAATCTTTGCCGCCAACGCATTCATTTCAGGATAGTCGTATTTTCCTAAGGTTCGCTTTAGCCAAGCATTAGAAATTCCTGTTCCATTAATACATAATAAGATGCCCAAACGATTTAACTCAGTTGTATGATTGACGTGAGCAAAAGTATTTACCCTAGACGCTTGGTCATATTTAACTTGGTCACTTACGCCATAAACGACGCCAGAAGTTCCCGCAGTAGCAGCTACTTCACCCGCATTTAACACATTGAGAGACAAGGCATTATTAGGTTGGTCACCAGCTCGGTAGCAGATTTTAATCCCTTTGGGTAAGCCAATTTCTTTAGCGGCAGCAGCGCTTAGTTCCCCCTGAACGGAAAAAGTAGGGACTATTTCAGGCACTAATTTTTTGTTTAGCCCATAGTGTTTTAGCAGAAATTTGGCAATTTGGTTCTTTTTGAAATCCCAAAACATACCTTCCGATAGACCAGAAATAGTGGTATTTTTTTCTCTTGTTAATTTATAATTTAAATAGTCACCCGGTAATAAAAATTTGTCTACTTGCTCAAATAATGCTGGTTCATTTTCCTTGACCCATTTCAATTTGGAAGCGGTGAAATTTCCAGGAGAATTTAATAATCTAGACAAACATTTTTTATCCCCTAATTGCTCAAATGCACGATCCCCAATAGGAACTGCTCGGCTATCACACCAAATAATAGACGGGCGTATGACTTTCCCTTTTTTATCAATCACTACTAAACCATGCATTTGATAAGAAATACCGATGCCCTTAATTTTTTTAGTGTCAATATTAGCCTTTTTTAATAATCGGGCAGTTGCTTTTTTACAGGCTTCCCACCACATAGTAGGATCTTGCTCTGCCCAGCCAGGTTGTTTTGCTTGCATAGGCATCTCTTGGTCAGGGTATTGGGCCGCAGCAATGGTTTTTCCTGTTTTTCCATCCAGTAAAGCAGCTTTTAAAGATGAACTACCAACATCATATCCTATAAAATACATGATTTGATTAATTGATTGATGAAATCGCGATAGACCATGTGTTGTCATTTTTAACCCTTTGCTCCTCGCCTTAAGTCTATTGCTATAGAAATACAATCAGAATAATTCTAATTAGAGTATTATTTTTTTGATTACAAAAATAGAATTAATAATTAAAAAGATAACATTTTGTTGACTTTAGTTATGCTTTAAATAAATATGTTTAAATTGTTTTAAGATTATTTGAATTAATAAACTTTTTGTTTTAAATTTGTGTCATCTGAGAATATATAATAGTAAACAAAGTTGTTTTTTTGAAGTTGATTATATTTTTTAATTATAAAATATTGATAACTAATATTTTATAATTTTAGGGTAGCCATCTACCTTAAAAAAAAATAACCATAAAATGATGCGTTCCTACTTACTAAATAGGTGGATTTTTGTGCGCAAAAACAAAAAAATAGCAAAAATAATGTGCGATGAAAAAAAGTGTCAAAGGATCGAACATATTGACCTACCTTCAACAACATTGGTTTAAGGTAGCCTTGATGTCTGTGGTTTTGTATTTATTTATACAAAAAGATTTTCGATTTAGCATCAATCTAAATTCACCCATAGAAAGTGAGTCTATAGAAATGAATCCAGAAAATCAACAATTTCAGGTGACCACAAAAAAAGAAATATTTACGGAAAGAAAGAAAGAATCCCCAAAAATTTTAGATAAATTTCAAATGCCTTATCCATTTGGAGGTACTTCTAAAACTAGCCTTATGGATAATTTAACAAAGGTGGATGATAAAATGAAGCACGATTATTTAAAGCGTTTTGCTAGAGTAGTGATTAATGAAAGACGAAAATATGGGATTCCTTCTTCCATTATTTTGGCTTGTGGTCTTTTGCAGAGTCAAGGTGGTCAAAGAGATATGGCAAAACAAGGGAATAATCACTTTGCTTTGACTTGTTCTATCGGCTGGGAAGGACCAACGGGGTCTTATCAAAACACCTGCTATCGGCATTATGAAAATGCTTGGGCAAGTTTTAGAAATCACAGCATTTATTTAACAAGCGGGAAGTTTGGTCAACTATCAACCTTAGAAAGTACCGATTATAAAGCATGGGCTAAAGGTTTGGAAAGATTAGGCTATGGAAATAAGATAGATCATCTAGCAGATGATTTAGTCGATATTATTGAAACCTACGGTTTAGCAGAACTAGATCAACGATAAAAGGAGACAATAGAAACATAAAAGAAAATGGTGTTGGTGTTGGCCTAGCGTCAGCATTGATTGTTAATTAAATTTAACAACGAATTATACATTTTGATGTCTAATTCGATCATTTTCATTATCAGCATTTTGAGGAGTTAGTAACTTAGGTTGCTAACTCCTTTTGCTTTAAGGGAACAAGTAAAATATAATCTACCCATTTTACTCGTTATTTTTCCTTTATACTTCGTTGAAAATACTCGCCATAGCTACGGCTATGTCTGCGTTTTTCGCCTTGTCTAAAGAAAAACTAACTTCGCAAAATTTGGGTAGGTTATTTATTACCTGCTCCCTAAATCTATTTTTATTGGCATTAAATTAAACAACTGGCAATCTCATCAGTTAAATTTATGCTTTATTTTTGTTTCGCTTAAAAAATATACAGTAGAATTAATGCAAAAACGAACTGCGGAATATTTTATGCAACAAGCTATATTGGAAGGTAGAAAAGCCTTACCTCATTGTCATCCTAATCCTCCAGTAGGTTGTGTGATTGTAAAAGATGGGGAAATTATTGCAAGAGGACATACCAATGAACCTGGAAGTGATCATGCAGAGGCAATGGCTTTAAAGCAAGTGCGAGAAGATATTACAGATTTAGAATTATTCGTGACCTTAGAACCTTGTTCCTTTTATGGACGGACGCCTTCTTGTGCTAAAAATATCGCTAAAAGACAGGTGAAAGCAGTTCATGTTGGGATGATTGACCCACATCCTAAAAATAGGGGAGCAGGTATTCAGATTTTAGAACAGGCAAATATCGAAGTTATTACAGGGGTGTTAGAAGCGGAAGTAGCAGCGGATTTAAGCCCTTACTTGATGATTGATTGAATTGGTAGTACATTGTAACAAAGTTTGTTCTCCCTTAAAAATCCCTCGCCGAGTCGCCGAGGCGAAATGTAAAATTACTTTTGTTACACTGTAGTAGCAGTTACTTTAAAACTATAAAATAATAAAAAGTCTAATGGCAGAAACTGAAGAAAAAGAAAATTTTGATATTGATTGGTTGAACGAACGTTACCCATTTGATGTGGAGGCACGGGATAAAGCATTAGAAAGTAAAGTAGTCGCCTACCTGGCCAACAAAAGTGAGCTTACCTTGGTAGACGTTGGTGCTGGAACTGGTTCTAATTGTTTGTATTTTATCAAACAATTTCCGCAAAACCAAAAATGGTATTTAATTGAGCAAAATGGAGACTTGAAAAAAGCGACCATTAAGCGACTAAAAGATTATGCGGCTTACCATAAATATAATTTTGAGCGCAAAAAAGAGACAATAAAAATTACTGCACCAAAAAGAAAAGTAACCGTAACCATTATCAATGATTCGTTATTAAATTTGGCAACGTTGGTGAATTTGAAAAAAGTAGATTTAGTACTAGCAAATGCAGTATTTGACTTGTTTTCATCAGATCAGATGACCGAACTAGTGAATCTTATTGCTGCAAATAAATTAGCTTTTTATCATACTTTGGGATATGAAGGAATGACTTTCGAACCATCGGACCCCTTTGACGATGTATTTGTAGATAGCTATAATACACATATGGAACGACCACAGGATTTTGGTCAAGCTTTGGGTAAAAAAGCGAATGCTTTTATGGCACAACTATTTGAAAAACAGGATAGTAGCGTGGAGACAGCAGCTAGTATTTGGCAAATAGAACCAGTAGATATAAGAATGCATTATTACCTACTTAATTTTATGGAAAATGCATTGGCAGAAATGGATTTAGCGCCAGCTATGCAGCAGAACTTTGAAAAGTGGATACAGCGCAAAAAAGAGTTAATTATTATGGGACAACAAAGATTAATAATAACACATCAGGATATTTTTGTACAAGCTTAAGAAGGAGTGGATAAATGATAAAATTGTTTAATTTTTCTTCTCTTCCTAAATTTTTCACTAATTCCCTACTTGTCCGTATTTTTGCGGATGCAAAAAAAAGACCAGCCTTTATATACTCGTTCCTTTCTGCTACTTTGCATTAGTTTTGCTTTATTTGGAGCAAGTTTTAATATGATTATTCCAGAATTACCTGCCTACTTAACCAGCTTGGGCGGAGCGGAATATAAAGGGTTAATTATTGCTTTATTTACTTTAACAGCGGGTATTTCTAGACCATTTAGTGGGAAATTGGCAGATACAATTGGTAGAGTACCCATCATTGTATTTGGAGCAATTGTTTGTATCATTTGTAGTTTAATTTATCCCATTTTAACCACAGTAAGTGGCTTCCTTTTCTTGCGATTATTACACGGATTTTCTACTGGTTTTACCCCTACTGCTATAACTGCCTATGTCGCAGATATTGTGTCAGAGAAACGTCGAGGAGAAGCAATGGGCATCATGGGCATCAGTATTAATTTAGGGAGTTCTATTGGTCCATTTGTGGGCAGTTATATTGCTGCATCTGAATCCTTGAATTTAATGTTTTATACTTCTTCTAGTATCGCTTTATTGTCTATGTTTCTTTTATTAAACCTGAAGGAAACCCTCAAAAATAAGCAGGCTTTTCATCCTCGACTTTTGGTTTTAAAAAGAAATGAAATATTTGATAAAGGATCTATTATTCCAGCAGTAGTTTGTGGTTTTATTTATTTAGGTTTTGGTGCGATTATTACAATTACCCCCGACCAGAGTGTTCATTTAGGAATGGTCAATAAAGGTGCTTTTTTTACTAGCTTTACTTTATGTTCTATTCTATCGAGGCTAGTAGCAGGAAGATTGTCAGATATATATGGTAGGGTAGTGGCGATAAGAATATCGGCGGTCATGCTGGCTTTTGCTTTTGTATTATTGGGGATGTCTGCTTCTCCAACTTGGCTACTGGCATCATCGGGCTTGGTCGGTTTTTCCCTTGGTGTAGGAATTCCAGCCTTATTTGCTTGGACAATTGATCGTAGTGAAGTTCAGAATCGTGGCAAGGCAATGGCAACTTTATATATAGGTCTAGAAGTGGCTATTGGGTCGGGTGCTTTATTAGGTGCAGCAATTTATGATAATAATTTTGCTAATTTCTCTACAACCTTTAATGTAATTGCTATATTTCCATTAATTGCTTTACTATTTTTGTGGAAAGAAAAAGATGTGGTACTGGCAAGCTAAAATAATTTTTCATTAACAGAATATTAGTGGATAACAATAAAACAATTTAACCATATAATTAACATTGCACCATGCGAATCCTAAAATTCATTACCATATTTCTAGCTATACTTGTAGGTCTATTTTTTCTGTCAGGCTTAATTTTTCCAAAGACAAATTACACGACGGTTCAACAAATCAATTTACCAATAGCCGAAACCTTCGATTTATATACTGATGTTAGTAAAATGAAGCATTGGTACTTAGGTTTACAATCAATCAGGATAGAAGAACAAAAACCAGGCGTTGTTGGGACTAAATACAAAATAGTAGCAGAAGTGCAAGGTGATTTTGTTCAAATGAAGCGTATAGTTACCAAACATAATAAGGCAAAACAAATCAATTATAGCACTCAATCTTTTGAATTAATAAAAGAAGAGACGATAACATTTCAAGTGGTCAATGGTCAAACTTTGCTTACCAATGAAGTGAGCATAGAAGGAAAGACTTATTTATTAAAAAACTTGTATGCTACTTTTTTTTGGTGGCTTAAGGAAGACGATCAGGCTATATTGGATAGCTTTAAGAATTATGCTGAAAAATAACTATTCAAGTAGAGATTGTCCTAGTACTTCCTCTAAATTATGTTAAAATAAACCGGGTAGCAATTAATGTTAACTATTGAAACGTTGTAATAAAAAAGACAACGATGATTCCATACCGATTAATAATAGTACTTATCAGTCTATCTCTTTCCCTATCCCTTTTTTCCCAAACCTATATAGGTTTAAAGGGAGGCATCAATCAATCTAAATCTACCTTTCTTTTTAACATTGATCCTGCTGATGTTTTAAACACAGGAAATTTACACGGATTTTATTTTAGCGTTCCTGCAGAAATTACTGTTAATGAATATTTTAATTTAATGCCCGAATTGGCTTTCGTTTCGGACGGATCGGTATTATCTGTTCAAGCAAGAGAGGAACGACGTGTATATAATAATACGATTTTTTATGCGAAGCTTCCATTAATAGGAAAATTAAAAGTATTTAAGAATAGAACATATGAATTTGGCATAGTAGGAGGAATTATTCCCGCATATGCTTTGGGGGTGCGTTCTTCTTATTTTACAGGTGCGAATTTCAGTCGAATTAATGAAGTGCCAGTTAATTTTAAAGAGGCGGGAATCCGTCGATTCGATATAGCTTTATCTATAGGTGTAAATACAGAAAAAACGATAGCTAAAGGATGGAAAATTTTGTTAGACCTTAGATATAATGGTGGTATGTTTGATATAGAGACACATGCGCCATTAACCAACACTTCTGAGAGTTTTCAATTAACTTTTGGACTTTTAGCACCCCTGACTAAAACTGCCAAAAAATTGAAAGTAACTAATATTAAAGCGCTTTAAAAAACTGGGTTTTCATTTCAAATGCTCAGTAGGGAACGGTTCAAAAATAACTTTACATTTTAAAATTGCAACTTATTGATTGTC
>CAZXYA010000111.1:0-19741 GCA_964644655.1 uncultured Saprospiraceae bacterium
CCATCGTGTCCGTTGGAGGTGTAACCATCGTGTCCGTTGGAGGTGTAACCATCGTATCCGTTGGTGGGGTAACCATCGTGTCCGTTGGTGGTGTAACCATTGTGTCCGTTGGTGGTGTAACCATTGTGTCCGTTGGTGGCGTAACCATTGTATCCGTTGGTGGCGTAACCATTGTGTCCGTTGGTGGTTCTATATTGTCACACATGACATTTACTAAGAAACGATCACGACAACCAGAATTTATATTATTAATTAATACCTCAAAATTACCTGAGGCAAAAGTTAATTCAGTCCCCATAGGAATAAGGTTAGAATTAATTTCAAGGGTGGCAATTGATCCTGTAGTCGTTTGTTCTACATTAATTGCTCCATAGTCTGTCATTGCATTCCCTCCTTGAATCGTCAAAGTAGCTTGATCCAATTGCCAGTTTCCTGTGGGATCAATTTGATTCATTAATTGCACAAATTCCTCTAAATCATTGAACATGCCTGAATTCATCTGTCCGTCGATGATCCAATTCGTTATTTTATAAGGACCAGCTGCCCCTTGACCTGGCAAAGTGAAATAGGTATAGGCAAACATAGAGTCAAAATTGCAAGGCAAAATAGCTCCTGTAAAAGGGCTATTATTAGCCACCAACTCATAATTATTAATAGCAGTAAAGGGAATATCTAAGCAGATAGTAGCCGTTTCTCCACAATCAATCGATTCATCAAATTGATTTTGTGCAATAATATCTTCTACACAAGGTTGTTCTTCACCACATCTTTTTAATAGAATCGTATCTGAGCAACAAGTAGCCGTATCGGTAATAATGACCTCGATTGGTCGAATCATTGTGTTAACCTCCACTTCAATAATACTGCTGGTTGCTATACCAGTCACATCTGGTTGCAACATTGTTTCAATCCATTTAGTGAGTTGAATCACTTTCATAGTACCATAATTATTCGTTGGATTACCGCCAATAATCGTTAGGATGGATGGATGATTGATCCAATTTCCAGAAGGGTCGATGGTATTCATCCAAAAAGTCAACTCTTGCATGGTTTCCACTTCAGTCGCATACATTTGCCCATTAACTTCCCAATTTTCTATTCGATACATGCCTGTATTGCCTTGTCCTTCTACTAAAGCATAGGAATAAGCGGTTAAATTTTCATGTGCGCACCCATGATCTGGCACATAATTATTGCCATCCACTAAAATTTCATAGCGGTCTATATCTTCTAGGGCAATGGGCACACAAATTTGTTCGGTCGTGGAAGTATCAGGAATACATCTTTCATTTTCTGGGAACATATCGGGGCAGCCATTACAATCTTCTTTGATGTCAAAAGTGAAAATTATGCTACATCCTACCGCATCTGATACGATGACTTTGTAGAACCCCGCCGCTAAATTTGTCGCCGTATTACTGGTGGAAACATTTGGCGACCAACTAAAATCGGCATTACCAAAACCACCAGAAACATTCAAAATAGCACTTCCGCCTGCTCCACAACAAGTAGCATCGGTGATAATTGGGTCTATGGCTAATGGTAGGGAAACTGTTACCAAAGTCTCATCTGTTGCCGTGCAGCCAAATTCATCGGTGACGGTTACTCGGTAATTAGTCACTCGATCGGTTGTTACAATTGGGTTCGCAATATTGGGATTGCTTAATCCTGTTGTTGGACTCCATTGATAGGCAACACCGCCAGAAGCTGTTAATTGTCCCGAACCACCAGGGCATAAAGTCACAGACGGACCAGCATCAGCAATCGGACCATTATTAATATTAATGGTAATATCATCTGTTTCAACACAAGCATTTGCATTGGTTACTTGAACCGAATAAGTCGTTGTATTAGAAACGGTGGCTATTGGATTTCTTATGTTTGGATTGCTCAATCCTATGATAGGACTCCATTGATAAGCAATGCCTTCTCCTGCATCTAAAGGGGCCGTCCCTGCACCACATAAAGTAATATCTGGACCTAAGTTAACCCTAATTGGATCATTGACAAACACCACTACTTCATCGGTATCGGTACAGCCATTTTCGTCTGTAACGGTTACGGTATATGTCGTTGTTTCGGTAGGAAAAGCAGTTGGTGTACCACTAGTTGGATTTAATAGCGTATTAGTCGGACTCCAACTATATTGGGCATGGGTCGTCGCAATCAATTGTACACTTTCTCCCCTACAAATCGTCTTGTCTTCACAAGCAATTACCTCTGGCCGTGGGGTTACAAAAATCGTTACTGTATCTATAGCAGGACAACCATTTGTACTAACTCCCGTTACTGTATAAGTAGTTGTTGCTGTTGGCGTTGCTATCGGATTGGCTATATTTGGATTATTTAAACCTATAGCTGGCGACCAAACATAATTGCTACCGCCAATCGCATTCAATTGCACAATATTTCCTTCACAAATTGTCACATCATTTCCAGTAGAAATGCCAGTACTTTCCATCACAAAAACCGTTATTTGATCTGTATTGGTACAACCATTTATATCAGTACCTGTTACGGTATAAGTTGTTGTATTGGAAGGGTTTACTATTGGATTAGCGATATTTGGATTGCTTAATCCTGCTGTTGGTGACCAAGTATAGCTAATTGCACCAGCAGCATTCAATCTAGTTGAAGCATTCGCACAAATCGTTACATCATTTCCAGCATTTACGGTTGGTGGCGTATTCACAAATACGATGACTTCGTCTGTGTCCGTACAGCCGTTTTCATCCGTTACCCTTACGGTATAAGTTGTTGTTTGGGTAGGAAAAGCAATCGGTGTACCACTAGTTGGATTTATTAGCGTATTGGTTGGACTCCAACTGTACTGCGCATGGGTTGTTACAATTAATTGAATGCTATCCCCACTACAAATCGTTTTATCTTCACAAGCAATTGCTTCTGGATTTGGATTGACAAAAACAGTTACATAAGCAGTATCTATACAGCCATTTTGATTAGCAGTCACCACTTTATAAAGCGTTGTAACGGCTGGGGTGGCAATAGGCGTAGCTATATTTGGATTATCAAGAGTTGCATCAGGAAACCAAGTATAATTCATTCCCCCTGAAGCACTTAATTGAGTAGATTCCCCTTCACAAATAGTAACATCTTCGGTCATGATAACGAAGCCAGTTTCCACATTAACAGTCACCTCATCAGTTGAGATACAGCCATCAGCACTCATTACCGTTAAGGTATAAGTAGTTGTTTCGGTCGGACAAGCAGTAACCCTTGGTCCATCCGTTGAGCTTAGCCCAATCGCAGGACTCCATTCATACCAAACACCTGTTCCACTTCCTGTCAATTCTACACAGCCGTCCATACAGATAGATGCATCCGCTCCTGCATCTACTAAAGGTAACTTTCTAACAAAAATACTTTCATATTCATCGTCTATACAGCCGCCATCATTGACCGTCAATTTGATTAATCGACTACCTTCACTATCCCATCTTACCACGATTTCTTTACCTGCGGGTTCTGTTGCAGTTGCTGGTGAACTTGATACTAAAACGCCACCATCCAATTCCCAAATTAAATCCGCCATTGGAGTAGCAGTACCAGTAAATAAAAGATTGACTTCCATTTCTTTACAATGGGGTTCAATCACCACAAAGTCTGCTTCGGTATCGGTTGCTTGGAAAATGGTAAAGGATTCTGTCACTTCACAACCAATAGCATTGGTAAAGGTGAGTTCATATTCATTAAATAAGCCAGTTACAATAGCATCAAAAGTTAAGGTCGTACCAGTTAGAACAGCATTCGCAATTGCACCACTATTGACTTGATAACTATCAATTAAATCACTTAAAGTAACCGATATAGCCATTAAAGTATCTGTACAAATAGCCATATTAGGAATAGGTGTGACAATACTAAAATCATTTGGCGCACCTAAAATAACTGGGTTATTCATATAATCGACTTCACAGTTTCCCGTTCTTAATTTGATGTTATAGGTTCCTGAAGGTAAATTCGTAAATTGAGGATTAGATTGCCAAGTAATTCCATTATCAATACTAAATTCGGCATTAAAGCCAACATTGGCTTCGATAAGAATACTGCCATTAGTGCTATTACAATTGGTTGGGTTGTTAACCAATACATTTAAAATTGCTGCATTCTGAACGGCATTAACTCGTACAGGAAATTCATAAGCTACTTGACAAGACAAATCAAGACTTCTTGCTAAAACGGTATAAGTACCTGTATCTACATTATTAAAGAAAGGGGCTAATTGCCAATCAATTCCATTATTAATACTAAATTCAATATTATTAAAAAGGTTGGTATTGATAAAAATTTCTCCACCAAAATTATTGCAAACATCTCGGTCTATAATATCAACTTGGAGAATCATCAAATCGTCTCCTGCTCCTAAAGTAATCGTACTATCTAAAGCAATTTGACAATCAATATCTGTCCTTCTAACCAAAACAGTATATTCGCCAGGTCCAAGATTTTCAAAGATTTCAAAATCTTGCCAATCAATTCCATTATTGATACTATATTCTACATTTTCAATAGTATTCGTAATGATAACAATATGTCCATCATTTGAACCACAACCTAATGGACTCTGGGCTATTACATCAATAAAAACTAAACATCTTTCCGCAGTTAGTACAATAGGGAGGATATGGCTTACTTGGCAATTATCATCTGTATAGCGTACTAAAATGGTATATACTCCTTCTCCTATATTTTCAAAAAGAGGACTTGTTTGCCAAGTATCTCCATTATCAATACTATATTCCAACGTATCATTTCCAGTAGCTAAAATTTCTATTATCCCATCCGTACTTTCTATATCACTTGGATTTAAGCTAAATACATCTAGGATGGTAATTTCTTGTCTACCTATTAAAGTTACTAACCTATCATAAGCGGTTTGGCAAGGCAGGTCTGTTGTTCTAACCAAAACCATATAATCACCCGCAGGTAAATCGTTAAAAACATTACTCGTCTGCCAAATTACGCCATTATCAATACTATATTCTAAATCGTTTGGACCTGTGGCAGTAATCGTAATGCTACCGTTTATTCCTCCACAATCATCAGGATTGCTAATCGCTACCTCCGTAATCGTCAAATCACCACTTCCCATTAAAACAACTGGGGTATCATAAGCTACCTGACAAAGAAGATCTATTGTTCTAACTTGAATAGTATAAGTACCAGCAGAAAGATTATTAAAGACATTACTTGCTTGCCAAATTACGCCATTATCAATACTATATTCTAGATTACTTGGACCTGCTGCGGTAATAGTAATCGTTCCATCTGTTCCTCCGCAATTCGTTGGGTTGGCACTAGCCACATTAGTAATCATTAAATCTCCCTCGCCCATTAAAATGACGGGAGTATCGAAGATAGATTGACAAAGGTCATCCGTTGTGCGTACAATAATGGTATAAATTCCAGCAGGTAGGTTCTCAAAAATATTGCTTGCTTGGAAAGTGTCGCCATTATCAATACTGTAGACTAAATTATCTCCACCTGTTGCAGTAATGATGATATTGCCATCATTTATTCCACAACCAGTTGGGTTCTTAGCATCTACTGCTGTGATTAGTAGCTCAAAATCACCAATCAAGAAAATAGGATCATCGTAAGCAGTCTGACAAGATTCATCAGCAGTCCTAACAACTATAGTATAAACATCCGTACTTAAACTATCAAAAATATTATTGGTTTGATAAGTTGCTCCTCCATCAATACTGTATTCTAGGTTAACTCCCCCATCAGCAATAATTTCAAGTCTTCCGTTGTTATCTGCACAGCCAGTTGGAGAAACCGCATTAACTTCTTGAATAACGATTGCCCCACTTGCATTTAAAGTAATGATAGAATCCAAAGGCGTTACACAAGTACCATCTATATGACGGACAAGAATAGGGTACATTCCAGTAGCTAAATCGCTAAAACTATTATTTATTTGCCAAGTATCGCCATTATCAATACTGTATTCTAAATCAATAATACTTATGGCTACTATGGTAATCAAACCCGTATTCAATCCACAACCTTCTGGATTCATAGTAGTGATTGATGTAATAATAGGAGCAGTTGGTGCATTCAATTGAACTGTCTGGCTTTCCGTTATACAAGTTGTATCTGAAAAAGCCACTTGAATGATATAACTACCTTGCCCTAATCCTGTAAAATCATTAAAAGCACTCCAATTTATTCCTCCATCTATGGTATAAATTAAGGGATTGGCTCCTGATGCAGCAATCGTAATATTCCCATTTGCTACACTGCAATCTGTCGGACTGTTTGCCGTAATGCTATCAATAACAGGTCCAGGCATTTCGTTAATCACAACTGGATTATTTGGAAAAGCTGTTACACAAGCAGCATCTATTGTTCTAACGCTTACATTGTATTCACCAGGTGCTAAATTGGTAAAACTGTTACCGAGAAACCACTCGTCGTTATCAATTAATTGAAATTCTAAGGTTTCCCCTGGTAAAGAAGCAAAAATGGTAATTACTCCATTATTCCCCCCACAGGTACTCTCCGTTGCCGAAACACCAATAGTTGGATTGGTAATCGTTACCGTCACACTATCCATTGTAGAACAGCCCATATCATTAGAAATGGTTACAAAATAAGTGGTTGTTTCCGTTGGGCAAGCCATTGGATTAGCAATATCTGTTGCACTTAACCCATCAGCAGGCAGCCAAGTATAAGTCGTTCCACCAGATGCTATTAATTGGGCGCAATCTCCCGTACAAATACTGGTATCTGCACTAAGCATCCCCGTTAACCCATTGCCCACTTCAACTAATTTTGAAACTGTATTTGTACAATCACCTTCAATGGTAGTCATCAATTGAACGGTATAAGTTCCTGCTACTGCATAGGTATAATTTGGATTTGCAACCGTTGAAACACCCGTACCGTCTCCAAAATCCCAAGCATAGGTAGTAATTGTCCCTATTGTGCTAGAACTATCCATAAATTGGACAGAAAGATCAGCACAATTGGCCGTAAAATTAAAGTCGGCTGTAATAGTCGGTAAAACAGTAACTATAATAGTATCCATCACAAAACAACCGCCACCGCTATTGGTGACTACATAAGTCGTCGTTATATCAGGAGTAGCAATTGGATTCGGACAATCGGTACAACTAAGCCCAGTACTAGGGACCCAACCAAAAATGGGCGCTGGACCATTAGCAGATAAAGAAACTGCTGTGCCAGAACAAATGGTCCGATCTTCTCCTGCATCTACACTACAAGGTTGGTCAATTTGAATCGGGTTATTACTATATTGAACAGGACAGCTTTCGTCATCATTCGCCACTACAATCGTATAAGTTCCTAAACCAAGATTCGTAAATGCATTTCCTTCAAAGAAAGTTTGACCACCATCAATACTATACCTTCTACCACTAGAAGCACTAGTTGCAAAGATTGAAATAATGCCTTGTCCTCCGGCAAAAGTATTATCGGCTGTTATATTGACCGATTGAATTTCAGGTAAAGTCGTTCCACTTAAGGTAGCCGTAATATTCGCCTCACAAGTCGTTTCTACCGAATCTCTGACCACAATATTATAGGTACCTGCAGCAACATTTTCAAAAACATTGCTGCTTTGGAAAGTTGCGCCTGTATTAATACTGTATTGTAAATTAGTACCTGTTGCATTTACGGTTAATCTTCCATTGGCTTCACTACAAGTGGCATTAATGCTATCAACTGAGGTAATGGCAATCATACAGATAGGCGCACAATTCGTATTTTGTAAAACAATAGTCTCCGCATCACTCAAACAAACTTCATCCGTACTTCTAACTCGAACTAAATAAGTCCCATTTTCTAAATTGGTGAATTCATTAGTGATGAACCAATCTACTCCATTATTGATACTATATTCAAAAAGTCCTGTTCCTCCTGTAGCCGTAATAGTAATGCTTCCATCATTACAAATACCTGTAGTTGGTGCCGTATTCGTCGTTGAGAAAGCTAACATAGCTGGGATAATATTGGTGTCCTCCACACAAGCAGGAATCGTATCGCTATTGGCAATTACATGGGTGTTAATATTGACACCACCAATCACTAAATCATCAAAAGTTGTTCCCCTTCCAATCAAGGAAATATGTTCTAAATTACAACTGGTATTTTGAAAAGAAAATAAGTCTGTTGCTTGTCCAGCATTATAAGGAATACTAGTTGGAGGATCAATATTACCTGGATCATAGCTAAAAATAAAATAGTCATTAGCAGGATCATCCGCAGAACTAATAAAAGAATTAGTTAATACAAAAACTCCACTTGTCAACTCACTTTCAAGACTAGTAATTTGTAATTGTCCAGTTGGCGCCCGCAACGTAATTTCCATTAAATTTGTCGGTGCTGGAGAAAATGGATTAGGAGCATTGGGAAATGGAAAAGTAGTATTTCTAATAGTCGTATCAGAAGTCATACTCACCACATAGACACCATCGGTTAACCTCAAATCAAATTGAATCGCACAAGTAGTATCTGGGACAGCAGGTGGAGGTGTTGCATCATTTGGATTAACGGTTATCACTAAAATAGTGGTATCACAAAAATCAGTCATTACCGCATCACAATGCACGACACAAAGGGTATCATTCCCCGAAAAGTTAGTAGCAAGAGTTAATAAAACGCAGCTATCTCCATTCGTCACACTCCCCATAACATTTGTTCCTTGCTCACAAATCGCTGCACTTCCTACCGTATTCAATAATTGTAGTGCAGAATCAATACAAACCGTTGTTGGCGTTTCAAAATCCAATACATAATGTACGGTATCTTGTGGTGCAGGGTCTGGAATAATAACTGAATTACAATTGCTTGTTCCTCCTATTGGGCTTACACAATAAGGTGTTCCACCAGTTGGTAAAAAAGCACCTATCGACAAGAAAGAGGTTATTTCTACAGTATTAATTATTGGATTGGGAAAAGTAGCACCCGGTCCAACTAATCTTATCACATCTTCGACACAATTCGTTCCTCTAAAAGAGAATAAATCCAAGGTATCTCCTGCTTGATAAATAGGAGCAACATTACCTACAATATCAAATAGAATATAGCCATAATTAGGTTCTTCTTCATCTAATAAAACGCCATTGCTCGTATTTTCAAAAGCAGTTCCAGACAAAAGTGTCGTAATACTATCCGTTGGTACATTAAACCCGAAGGCAGGTACTCGAATTGCCGTTAGCATCGAAAGGGTGGAATTTAACCCATTACTTGGTACATCTGTTCCTACTACTAAGCGAATTGTGTACCTATCCTCCCTTGTCTCTATTAAATATTCAAATAAACAAACAGGTGGAGCTTCGATAGTAACCACTATTATGGTTGTATCACAAAAAGTTGGATTATTCGCATCACAATGAATGACTTGTAGCGTGTCATTCCCAACAAAACCATCGGCTGGTAAAAGGGTCAGGCAGTCCTCATTATTATTAAGACTTACATTTGTTTGATCACCCGTCGATAAAATAGTCGCTGCTCCAATTGTATTCAGCTGCAAAGCTGCGCCTATACAAACTTCCATTGTATCATTTATGGTAAAAATGACAGTATCGGTAGGAGCAAAAGGTTTTTCATCGACCGTAATAATCAAATAGGTGGTATCCCTAAAATCTAATTCTGCTATATCAGAATGGAAAACACAAATCGTATCGTTGCCTACAAAATTTGCTGGTGCCTGTACAGTTACACAACTGTCATTGTCTGCAACTACAGCATTTATATTCATCCCTTGGCTACAAATACTGGCAGTACCAACGATATTCAATAATTCTAAAACGGAATCTACACAAACAGAAATAGTTTCATTTTCTGCCATTACCAAATGAATGGTATCCGTTTTAGGAGCAATAATGGGGCAAATTGGCAAACCATAATTCATCACACAGGCAGGCACCGATTGAACGCCTCCGCCCCAACCTTGAACGGCTAGTTTGGAAAATATCGGTTCATCGCCCACATCAGTTGCTGCAATAGGGCTTCCTTCGCCAACTAAAAATAAACTATCGCTGGTACAGAAACGGCTATTTTCAAAACTAAATAAACAAACGGTATCTCCTTTTTGGAAAGGAATATCTTGAGTGTTTAACGTTTGTAGTACAATATTTAAATAATCAGAATTTCCGATGGTTGTCATGGTTTGCAAATCAAAATCTACCATACCAATTCCATTTTGTAGATTATTGATTTCAAAAGAACCTGTTGGGGTTCGAATCGTAAATTGAGCAGAAATTACTTCATTTAAAGGTTCATCCCAAGTGGTATCGCTAACCATTTTGCATTGGAAAACCCCCATTGAATCTTCGATAAAGAAATTAATCAAACAGGTTGGTTGGGCATTGACCGTAATATCCAAAACAGTCGTATCACAAATATTGGTATTCACCGCATCACAAAAAACAAGAGTCACAAAATCTCTACCCACAAAATTGGCTTGGGATAATAATTGGATACAAGTATCGGATAACATCCCCCCAGAAACAGCAGTTCCTTGAAATAACACCGTACCACTACCTACCCCATTAGGTAATTGGATAGTATTTGTTAAGCAAACATTATTGACCAAACCTTCAAACATCATGATAGCTAAAGTATCTCTTGGGGATGGCAAACAAAATAAACCACCTGTATTGGTCACACAAGTTGGGGCTTCCCAGCCAGAAAGCGTGATGGCAGAACTTAGATCTTCCCCTCCAATTATTGGCGTGGTAAAGGGCGCATTAGTGCCTACTAAAAACAAACTATCAAAAGAACAAATCCCTCCATTTTCAAAAGAAAATAAAGGCTCTTTTAAATCTTGAAAAATATTGACATTATTAGTGCCTTGGGAGGCAGCACTTAATTGGAATACAAAATAATCGTAATTCGGTGCTTCAACTGGTGCAATATAAGTCGTGTCTAATTCAAACAGTACATTGATATCTTCATTGGTGAAATTAATTACATCCAAAACACCTGTTGGCGCTCTTAAAGTAATTTTTGCGGAGTCTACTAAATTAGCACCAACAGCTAATGAAGTATCACTCGTCAGACTTACGCTATAAGTCTCGCCTACTTTTTCAAGGTCATAAACAATTAGACAATCGCCTGCATTATTGACATTCATCGCTACTCCTCCTGGGTCAACAATCATATTGTCTACGCCTGTAGCATCTCCAATCTCCCCATCTGTCAATTGAAAGGTTACCTTGCCGATAATTAATCCACCTATAGTATCCTGTGTAATGGTGGCAGGAAAATCATACCATCCAGTAATCGTACCTCCTGGAATCGTTGGTCCATATTTTCGGTAGTCAAAAGCAGATAAATCTGTTACATTATGAAAGTATAAGTTGATGGTTACCGTACCACCGCAAGGAATCGTAAAAGCGTTTAATTGGAAAGGAAAATCATAGTTTGGATCAAATTCACCCATACTCCCTTCCGATTGAATGCTGAATTCCGAAATCATTTGACAAGCATCGCCCGTTACTTCTAAAGTCCGAAAAGCATCTTGTTCATCTTGAATAGATGCCACATTACTCTGCAAACAATCTGGATTGCCATCGCCATTACCATCTCCTTGATTGGGCCCTATTTGTTCCAATCTGGTTAACACTCCGTCACCGTCATCATCATTATCTCGATAATTAGGAATGGTATCGCCATCCGTATCATCATTCTCTAAATTGCCATCCATGTTTAAGTCCTCTGTTACATCTGGTTGCCCATCACCATCAGAATCTTGCGAACAAGATATGGCGCTTAAGACCAGAGTTACCTCATCAAAAGCTGTAATGCAGGTCGTATCTAGATTACTCACTTTTGGTAAATAACTACCATTAGCTAAATGCAAAAATGTCGGCGTAGTCCTCCAAGTTATACCATCATCAATGCTATATAAATAATTTCCACTACCATTACTAGCAGACAAAGTAATAGCACCATTCGTACTATCTGCACAGGTTGGATTCATTGAACTTGCTGTAAATGAAATAGGGAGACCATCTGCTACTCTAATAGGATTTAAATCGTAACTTAATTCACAATTGGTCGCCTCATTACGAATTTTAACAAAATAATCACCTGCTGATAGATTATTAAATTCACTACTAGATTGGTAAGTGACGCCATTATCAACACTATATTGAGTCGTCGTTCCAGTACAAATTGTACCAATAGCTAAAGTCCCATCACTAGCCCCACAATGACTTGCATCCGATTGTAAGACTAATTCAATTCCAAAATTACAAATTGGTTGCGCTTCTGTTTGAACACATAGTGGCACATCTGCCATTGTCCAACCCAATACGGTCATTTGAGATGCCAGATTATCACTTTCACCATTCGGAAAAGAAAAAGTACTCCCTTCACCTACTAGAAAAATACTATCCGCAGCACAAGCATCATTTATTTCAAAACTAAATAAGTTAGTTTGTACTCCTTTGGTGAAAGGAATAGCAGTTGTCCCAAAAGAGCTTAGGGTAACACTTAGATAATCATAACCATTTTCTATACTTGGGCTATTTTGACGACTGGTTACTTCAAAAACAGCTCCATTAATTATGTTTTGAAAGTTTTCTAATTCGTATCCATTCGAAGGTATTCTTAGGGTAAATTGTGCGCTATTGACCGTATTTAAAGGTGCTACCCAAGTAGTATCAGGAATCATACCAAGGGTAAAAACATTTTCTTGATTGTTTAACACTACATTAATCACACAATCAGGAGTCGATGCAGGTTCGCAAATGGAAACCGAATTACCTGCACTACAAACTGGGGCATCTGGATTACCCCAACCTGCAACCGTGATTTGAGCATCAAAATTGATATTATTGATATTGGGTTCTGGAATAGCACCATCTCCAATTAAATGCATCGTTCCACTAATACAAGTCCCTACATTTTCAAAACTAAATAAATCAACCGTATCTCCTTTATTATAAGGAATTGCCGTTGTAATAGCTTGTAAATTAAAGGCAAAGAAATCAAAGCCTGTAGCTACTGTTGGGTTATTGGATGTTCCTGTATTTGCAAAAACTGCCCCGCTTATTTTATTACTAATATTCCCTACTTGAAAACCGCCTGTAGGTACTCGAATAGAAACTTGTGCATTAGAAGTAGCCGCCGCATTGCCTGTCCACGTAGTATCTGTTTTTAGAGCAATAGTGTAAATACCATTCGTTTCAGATAAAATATAAGTTAATAGACAAGTATCAATTGGTACTGGATCTGGGGCTGGGCAGCTAGTATTTTCAACTAAAACAGGATTATTGGCATAAGACACCACGCAATCTGTTCCAGCAAGTCTTGCTTTTAATTGGTAAGTACCAGAAGATAAGTTCTGAAAAGTGCCAACATTTTGCCAAGTCAATCCATCATCAATCGAGAATTCATAGGAAGTGCTTATACCACCAGTAGCAGTTAAAATTAAACTTCCATCATTGTCATTTTCGCAAGAGGGTGGCGTATTGCTTACAAGGCTTAAGTCTAAAGTATCTGATCGAAGGTCTACTGGATTATTTGAATAAGCAGTTGGACAAGTACCATTGGCATTTCTTATTTGTAAATAATAGACCGCCGCTGCTAAATTTTGGTAATTAGCGGTAGTACTCCAAGTTAGTCCACTATCAATACTAAACTCGAAGTTGCCCGTTCCGCCATTTCCTAGCATAGAAATGGTTCCATCAGTTGCGGTGGCGCAAGAAGTCTCCGTTGAAGAAGCTACCAATGCTAAAGCAGGTGTATTAAATTGGACAGGATTATTGGAATAAGTTGTCTCACAAGTTCCATCTGCATTCCTTACTTTAATAGTATACATACCATTTCCTAATCCTATAAAAGCACTTAAATTGGTAAAATTAGCGCCATCATCAATGCTATAAATGTAGTTACCATTCCCTCCGTTTGCAGAAATATTAATGCTTCCATCTAATGCATCATTACAAGAAGGTGCAATCGTACTAATGCCAATATTAATCGCACTACCTGTAAAAGAAATGGGGTTAAGTGCATAAGCGGTTTCACAAGAACCGTCTATATTTCGAACTTTTAGCTGGTAATCATTATTAGCCAGATTTTCAAAGATATTGGAAGTCTGCCAAGTGGTGCCGTCGTCAATACTATATTCAAAGATACCGTCTCCACCAGAAGTGGACACGATAATTCTATTGGTCATATCATTTTCACAGCCACCTGCGATCGTTGTCACCGAAATATTAATAGGCGCAATAGATAATGTGACTGGATTATTCACAAAAGGAGATTCGCAACCGCCACCTTCTGTTCTAACAACTATTTGATAAGTGCCAGTATCTAAATTAGAAAAAATAGGATTGGACAACCAACTTATTCCATTATCAATACTATATTCAAAAGTGCCTGTTTCTCCATTTAAAACTAGCTCAATGCTGCCCAATGCACCACCTGTACAAGGTGGATCTATGGAAGTAACAGTATAATTTACTGCATTTTCATTAATGACCACAGGATTATTGATATACGCAGATTCACAATTTCCATTACTATTTCTAACAAAAACATAATAATTACCGCTTGCCAAATCCGAAAAGTCGCTAGTTGCTAACCAAGTTTGACCACTATCAATGCTATAATTAAAAATACCGATACCTCCTGCCGCAGAAATATCAATGGTGCCATTGGCCCCAGTCGTACAAGAAATATCTGTTTTATCTACCTCAACATTAATGCCTTGAGTAGAAAACACAATGGAATTAGCATGAGTCGTTTCACAAGTACTATCGGCATTTCGTGCTTTAATGATAAAAACACCGTTGCCCAAACCAGCAAAAGTGCCATTGCTTGTCCAATTAGCCCCATTATTAATACTGTATTCATACGGCGGGAGTCCTCCACTAGCAACTATCGTTATCTGACCATCTACGCTATTATTACAGGTGGCAGGAATACTATCAGTAACTTGTACTGTAATACCGGGCTCGGCAATAGCAACAGGATTACTATCAGAAGTTACTTCACAAATATCATCTTTTACTTTAATGGTATAATTTCCTATGCCTAAATTGCTAAAAGTACCAGTTGATGACCAAGTAATACCATTATCAATACTGTACAATAAGGTGCCAGTAGCATTTGCTGCCTCAATGATAATCGACCCATTATTTCCGCCACAAGAAGTAATAGCTGTTTCGCTAACATTGCTAATTGTCAAATCACAAGCAGGTGCGCCCATACAATTAGCACTTCCTGGTTGAAAAGCACCACTATAGGCATTGACTTGTCCAAAATTGACAATGGTGATTTGACTTCCAATATTCACATTGGGATCTTGTAGTAGGAAAGGGTCATTATCATTATCCATTAATTCAACGGCTCCTGCACAAGACAAATTATTGGCAAAAGAAAATAAGTTAACTTCCAATCCAGGTGTAAATACGATATCGCTATTCGGATTATTAAGAGTAAACACAAAATAATCTCTGTTCAATTCTCCAACGGGATTGATAAAAGTATTCGGACCAGACCAGAATCCAATTTGGTTGCTAATAGCAGTAGGTGTTAATTGACCAGTTGGAGCAATTAAGGTAATTGTAGCCGAAGAGAAAATATTATCGGAAGGCTGTGAAAAAGGCCCCGTCTCCGAAAACAAGGAGACTTGATAACGAGTGCTATCACTAGACAGCGCTACTTTAAATCTTACTTGTGCATCTATTGTTCCAAAGCAAGCGAGTGCCCACAGGAAAAACAATGTTTTTAACCAGTATTTGTTTGGCATAACAACAGTTATATTAAGGTGTCGAATCTTTTAGAAAAAGCCTTAGTCGATTCATTTACTGTTGTATTACTCTAGAAAGAATACCTTTTTAGCCTCAAAAAACAGTTGAGATTATACCAGATTAATTCCTTTTAGAAATAATACAGCTAAAACAGAAACCTTCTAACTAATTGATAATCTTTACTTTAAAAAGAAATCCTATGAAATAATTTTGTTTTGGTGTTATTATTCCATACGTATCTTTACCAGCTTATCAAATGAATTATAAAGTTTCTATAACTAAATTGAGTTAGGAGAGATTGCCAGAATTAACCATTAAAAAATGGTAGCAAACAATGGGTAATTATTGTTTTATAGGACCATTTTTAGAGCATGCTTAAATTTTCATGATTGAGCGAAAGTGAGCAAATTTTATTTTGTAGTAGGCAAAAATCATCCTTTTGGCTGGTCAAAATTTTTAACAACCTACAAGATGAAATTTGCCGCTTGTAGCCAATTGATGGAATTTTAAACATGCTCTTAAATTAATTCCTGTATATAATTTATGTGGTGGTTTCAAACATCAAAAGATGTTCTTTTAAGAGACAGTTAAAAGCATGATTTTTAAAAAGTAGTAATTATATTAAAAATCATTATCATGTGTAATTTTCCAATTACCGTGCCAGACCTTTCTTTTTTATAAATAAATATTATTTTTTTTAATATAAAAAAGGCTACCGATTAGCTCGGTAGCCCGATCTACAGCACGTGCTGTAGACTTGGGGGGTAAACTATATTTTTAAACTTCAATTTCAATAGCAACTTCAAATTCAACCTCAAAGTTTAGCAAAATTAAAGGAACATTATAAAATTGTTAACGAGGTAAGTAGCTGGACAAAATTATCTTTATATTTCTTTTGACAGGATTTCAGGATTAACAGGTTTTTAACTCCGTATTTATCGGAAATTTAACTCATTGATAATCAAAATCATGTAAATTTTGTAATCCTGTCTGAATATTAAAACTAATTATGTCTGAGTATTTAGCATAATACATTAAAAAATTGAGTCATAAAAATAGGGCAGCAATAATCTATTGCTACCCTATTTTTCAATATTTACAGACGATATTATTTATTAGAATAGGTATTTTATCCTAATATTTCCTTATTCGCAATAAAAGGTTGATTGTACAATCGTTCTCCTGTAGCAGCAGCAATTGCGTTAGCTACAGCGGCAGCAATTGGCGGTAAAGAAGGCTCTCCTAAACCAGTTGGATCAATGCCATTATCTACAAAATGTGTTTCTATAGCTGCTGGTGCTTCTGCATGTCGAATTAGACGATAGGTATCAAAATTTTGTTGGTCAGGCTTCCCGTTTTGGAAAGTCATTCCACTAAACATAGCGTGACCAATACCATCTACAATGCCCCCTTCAATCTGATTCTTAGCACTTAATGGATTGACGACAATCCCACAATCAACGGCACAATGTACTTTATTCACTTTGGGTTGATTGTCTTCCATCACCACATCCACCACTTGTGCAACATAAGAATTATGACAGAAATAAGCGGATACGCCTCGATAAACACCATTGGAAGAAGGGCCAATCCAACCTGCTTTATCCTTCACTAATTTTAGCACCCCTGCATATCTTTCCGCCTCATAGTCATTTTTCTCCCCAACTGGATTTTTTGCGGCTCTATCGAATAAATCTAATCGAAAATCAATTGGATCTTTACCTGCTTCTTTTGCTACTTCATCCAAAAAGCATTGCTCTGCACAAGCGATAAAATTAGAACGAGGCGCTCTCCAAGCACCTGTTGAAATATTAGAGGCTTTGGTATGACTTTCTGCTAAATAATTGTCAACCGCCCCTGCTGGGAATCGGTCGGCAAAAACAGGGCTACCATGTGTTCCTGCACCTCTGACATGGAAGGCAGTCATTTTATTATCTGCATCTAAAGCAGCTCGATAAGTTACTTTATAGGCAGGTCGATAAGTCCCTTGGGTCATATCATCTTCTCTGGTATAGACCAACTTCACAGGCGCTTTGGCTTTCTGAGAAATTAAGGCTGCTTCCATCACGAAATTACCATATAGTCTACGTCCAAATCCACCGCCCATTCTGGTCATACCAATAGATACTTGATCTTCGGTCATGCCTAATAAGGCAGCCGCAGTTGGTCTAGCAAACTGAGGTGTTTGAATAGGTCCATTTAATGCTGCTTTGTCTGCCGTTACATTGGCATAAAAATTCATAGGTTCCATTGTATTATGTGCCAAGAATGGCGCAGAATAAGTACGCTCTATGACTTTAGCAGCTTCTGCAAAAGCAGCGGCTGGGTTTCCATCTTTTCTAGCTACTTCCTTTGGTGCCTCCGTCATGAACTTAGACAAAGTTGCTTCGTGGTCAGCACTACTTTCTGCTTTAGAACCAGGTACCCAATTGACCTGTAATGCTTTTTTCGCCTTCATTACTTGCCAAGTTGTTTCTCCAACAATAGCGACTAATTCAGGATATACATTATTTTGGTCAGACCATTGTAGCTTAACGCCTTCTGGCTGCGTATTAATCGAAAACACATCGCTAATACCTGGCATAGCTTTGATAGCATCTCCATCAAAAGAGTCTAACTTCATTCCAAAGGCTGGTGGATGTACAATCATCGCTATTTTCATCCCTTCTTCTTGGAGGTCAATACCAAATAAAGGTTGACCTGTAACAATCTTCTCTCCATCCACATTTTTTCTATCCGATCCAATAATTTTAAAATCCTTAGGGTCTTTTAAAGCTATTTCTTCTGGTACAGTTATTCCATTCGCCTCTGAGGCAATCTCCCCATAGCCCATTGTTTTTCCACTTGCTTGATGCGAAATAATCCCTGCTTCAGTTGTTAATTCATCGACAGATACTTCCCATTTTTTAGCGGCAGCTTCTAACAACATTCTTCTAGCTGTTGCACCCGCCATTCTCAGTCCTTGCCAACCTTGGCGAATGGACTGACTACCACCCGCTATTTGTCGAGTATATTTATCAGTATCTAATCCCGCTTGTTCCACCACTACATCTTCCCATGCTACATCTAATTCTTCGGCTACAATCATAGGCATAGCCGTTTTCACATTTTGTCCAATTTCTGGATTAGGAGACATAATGGTTACGACTCCTGTATCACCAATTTTTAAAAAGGCATTAATGTCAAACCATTCTTTAGGCATGGCTTTGACGATGGCTTCTTTAACTGGATCAGCCGTCTGGCAAGAAGCCAACCAGCTAAATCCCAAAACAAATCCACCACCTGCCACGGTCGATGTTTTAAGAAAAGACCGTCTATTATAGGATGTTTTTATAAGTGTCATATTTTTAATTAATTTTGAATGTTGAATGAAAGAATTTTGAATAGGGCTTATATGGCAAAATTCAAAATTCGCAACCTAATTTTAACATTAAAATTTATCTGATAAATCTATCCTTTCAAATGGAACATTAAGTCCATTCAAAATTCAAAATTCATCATTCAAAATTCCTTCCTTTACCCCATATTAGCAGCTGCTGTTTTGATGGCTGCTTTAATTCTGGTATAAGTCCCACATCGACAAATATTACCGTTCATTGCCCCTGCTATATCATCATCACTAGGGTTCGCATTATTAGACAATAAAGAAGCCGCATTCATAATCTGCCCAGCTTGACAATAGCCACATTGTGGTACATCATGTGCAATCCATGCTGCTTGAAGTGGATGGTCTCCATTTGCAGATAATCCTTCAATAGTTGTAATTTTTTGGTCTTTAATTTTATCAACGGATACGCTACAAGATCGAATAGCGTTACCATCAAGATGTACCGTACAAGCGCCGCATTGTCCAATACCGCAACCAAATTTAGTACCTACCAAATTAATATGGTCTCTTAGTACCCATAACATAGGGGTATCTGGATCAACATCCACTTGATGTTTTTTTCCATTAATAGTTAGGTTATAAACTGCCATGTCGT
>CAZXYA010000112.1:0-19677 GCA_964644655.1 uncultured Saprospiraceae bacterium
GTAACCAGTAACCAGTAACCAGTAACCAGTAACCAGTAACCAGTAACCAGTAACCAGTAACCAGTAACCAGTAACCCATGAATTTTATAATATATGATTTAGAGGCGACCTGTTGGTTGGGCAGACCTCCTGGCTATGTACAGGAAGTGATAGAGATTGGGGCAGTTAAAATGAATGGTTATGGAGAAATTATCGATAAATTTTGCCGATTTATTCGGCCAGTAGTCAATCCTACTTTATCTTCTTTTTGTCGAGAATTGACCAGCATTACCCAAGAACAAGTCAACCGAGCGAGTAAATTTGAATCGGTTGTTGAAGACTTCCAAGATTGGATTGATATTTTTGAGGAGAATTACCTATTATGCTCTTGGGGGAATTTTGATAGAGTTGCCCTAGAACGAGATTGTGAGCGTCATGATATGGATTTCGATTGGTTGTCGGAACATATTAATATCAAACAGCAATATCAAGAGATAAAAGGCTTATCGAACCCTAGAGGTTTAAGAAAAGCAGTAGAAAAAGAAGGATTCGATTTTACAGGAACGCCTCATCGAGGTATTTCAGATGCAGAAAACTTAGCTAAAGTTTTTGGAAAATATTTGGATGAGTGGCGATTTTAATTTGGGATGCACCCAATATTCCTTATGCTTCTGATACATAATACTGCAATAATCCATCTTTTTTTCGACTAATAATTCGCCCTTCTTCTTGTAAAATATCTAAAAAGCCAATTACCATAAAAAGGGTAGCATTATTAATTCTATTCGGGTAAACTCCATTGGCTAAATCAATAGCAGAAGAAACTCCATTTTGAATTAAAGTAAAACATTTTTCCGTTCGCAGTCGAATTTTTTGTACCTGTCTTTTGATAACTGTATCTGCATTTTCAAAAGCGTCAAAATGACCGGGAAAAGTTTTGGTAATATTTAGTTGAGCAATTTTTTCATAAGAAGCTAATTGCATCACTAAGCTCTTTACTCTAGTATAAGGTGCTTGCAAATCAGCATCGATAATAGGGTTTGGGATAATCTTTAAAAGCATGTCTGCTGATAGAAAATAGCCATTTCTAGGGTTATGAAAACAAGTTTGATTAATGCAATGTCCGGGCGTATAGATAATGTCCCAATCGTCGCCACCAAAATTTAAGATACCTTCCATTGGAAAGATTTTAATTCTCTCCTTGGGTATTTCATCCCAATAAGGGGCTAGTGCTTCATAACCAAAAGTAAAATACGCTTTGACTAATTCTTTGGGATAGTTTTGATGCACAACACTCATAATAGCTGCTGTCCGTCTATCCAGCATCGTTTTTAGGTCAACCGCCCAATTATAAACATATTCACTCACCCAAATGGTCGCATCAGAATGTTCTGTAATTTTTTTGGCCATTCCAATATGATCTAAATGGGCATGGGTAATAATCACTTTTTTTAGGTCTGCGATTTCCAAGCCATTGATTTTTAACCCATCAATAAGTGCATCCCATAACTTATCTGTTTTTTCTCCACAATCAATTAAGGTTGGTTCTGGACCATTGAATAACCAAGCATTTACGGTCATACCCTCGAAAATAGTTGGTAATTTTATTTGTATGGGTTCTATATTTTTAGCCATAAGTATTTTGAATCACGGTAATAAATAGTGGTTCAAGTCATAAGTAATTGATAGTTTAATCGAATGTATTTTTTCGTTAGGCAAAATGAGCAAACACCGTTTGTGAACTGTGAAACGGATGGGATGCTTTTGAGAAAAGCCCTAGCTCTTTAATAAAAAAATAACGCAGCATAACGGAAAAAGACGGCGATTTAACTTGTCTTGAACCAATAGGGTATTGCTACCATTTAAAGTTTAGCAATCCCCCAATAATTAAAACTAGCAGGTTTCCACCCGGGTAGATACATGGTTTGTAAATTATTCATTTTAAAACCATTTTTGGTAAAAGTATTTGGAATATCTCGATTTAAATTGCAGCCACCACCAATTTTTTTCCAGAAAGGGTTGATTCGATTTTGCCATTTTAAAACGGAAGCGTCAGGGGCTTTTCCATGCTCTACAAAAAGGATTTGACCGTTTTGTTTAAGCACTCTTTTTATTTCCCGAAGTGCTGCTATGGTATCAGGTATAGTGCAAAGTGTATAGGTGATGACTACGGTATCAATACTTTTATTGTCGATAGGCATATTTTCTGCACCCGTTTGAATGTACTGAAAATCAAAACCAAGTTGGTTTGTTAATGCTTCGTTTAAGGCCCATGTTTCTTTGGACGGGTCAATACCAACTAAACTTTTGACTTGATCCTTTTGATAAAAAGAAAGATTGAGACCCGATCCAATACCGATTTCAAGTACCTTGCCTTTGGCTAAAGGGACTATTTTTTTTCTTTGTTTCATCATAGGACCTAATCCACAAGCAAAATTGATTAATTTGGGAAGAATTCGTTTTTCGTAATAGGACATTTTTATTTGTTTATCAGTAATTTACAACTTCTAGTGAATAGCCTGCTTTTAGCTCTTTGCCCTAAGCCCTCAGCACTATGCTACTCTTTTTCTAAAAATGCAAGAATCTCTCGGTACACCACTCTACCTTGTAAACTATGGCCTAGATTTTCCGTTGGAAAAAAACTACCATTTTTCATTGATTGATGAATCACTCTAGCTCCTTCAAAAGAAGCTACTTCATCATTTTTATCATGAATAATAAGACAGGAGTAGGAAACATCTTTTAATAGTTTGGACAAGGTAAAATAATTCGTTTCATATCCAAATTTTTCTTTGAAAGCTTTATAATAAGCTTGTTGACCCTTTTCATTAATATTCAAGGTTTGAAAAAAGACTTTCGTTACATCCATTAATTCATTAGGGACGCCCATTAATATCATCTTCTCAATGGGTAGTGCCTCCATTTTTGAAAAATAATAGGCATAGGCCATACCTGCAAAAGAATGACCCACTAAAAATTGAGGTTTAAAATACTGCATGACTACTTCTAGTACTTGAGCATATAATAAGCCATTTACCCGCTTCCAATCTGAGTTGCCATGCGCAGGGACATCAAATGCTATTACTTGATAATTGGCGGCCATCAGTAGATTGATTAATAGTCGCCACCTACCTGTATTGGAATTAAACCCATGAGCTAGTAATATTTTTCGATCTCCTTGTCCCCAAGTGTAGCATTGGATTTTTTTTTGATTTAATTGAAGTGTTATCCATTCTCCTTTATCTAAAAGTGCTTTTTCTTTTTTTGTGAACGTTTTTCCAGATAGTGGTTTACAAAATAAATTAAGTAATAATTTTCCTATTGTATTGGGAAAGAATTGAGCCAAGCCATTTACTGTTTTTCCTGCTAGTTTTACTTTGTCAATCATCAAAAGAAAGCGTTATTGAAAAAACGACAAAATTAAGGAAATATTAATAGTAATAAAGAAATAAGAAGTCTGTCATCTGGAGATAAAGATTTTGAGTCAAGACTAGCAGAGGAAATAGCGTTTGTGAACCGCTTGCTGATGGGAAACCCTCCAAAGCTTATCGGTGAAATAGTGGAGTAGGTGACTCAGCAAAAAGGGGGTGGTGGAGCGTTTGGTGGCTAAAAACAGGGATTTCAAAATTCATTTTAACAAAAAATGTAAAAAACTAATAAATTATAAACTTTTTTTAATTGAATATCATTATCTTTGTAGCGTATTTAATTACTTTTCAATTAGTGAAAAGATTTTTTGACATCTTGCTAAAGATAAAAAAATTAGAAGTCATATATTTTCTTAACTAAAGATATTTTTTTTGAAAAAAAAACTTCTAAATACTTGTATTTTTGATTAAGTTTATTATCTTTGCAATCGTAAGTATTTATTTTTATTTTTATTTTGAAAATGTACCCACATTAAAGATATATAAGAATTTGTTTTCATTTGGTTTTTTGGGTTAAGGTGCTGTCTTCTCAAGACAGCACCCCTTTTTTTTTATACTTACTTCATTAACTGCCACTCCTTAAATTAATTTCTAATTTTTTGTTTTTTAGTTTTCTTCAATTAAAGCTTATTGGGAGTTTGTTCTTGAAGATAAAAAGGAGGCTTTTCAACCCAAAAGAAAAGATAAATTCCAAACAAGCTCTTAACTATAAGCATAATTCTACTTATAGTGATTGATAAAACATAGATTTTTTACTAAAGAATTACTAACTACTAAGCTATATTCGTCAAAAAAATGCTGCAAACTCTGTTACTCTCCACGATATCATCGGGACAAGTTGTGGTGAAAAATCAACTGTTTTAATACACGATTCTTATTCTTTCGTCGGTTCTAAAAAACCTTTAGGTTACTAAACTAGATATTATTATCCCTAATACACTCCCTTCTAAGTAGCAAAAATGGAAGATATAAAATATATAAAGAAAGGTAAAACAAATTGCTTTCGTGAGAAATGCCATAGCGACTAATGTTAAATCTTGGGATAAATTAATTTTAAAAAGCTATTTTGTTCTGTCACAAATCGGATAAGAATGTAATGTTTTTTTTGACATGATTCCTACTTACACCTGAAAAGTTTAATTAATTTTATTTCGCAATACTATAAACTTGAATGGGCTATTTCTTTACTGTTCTCCCTCTTTTTACCCCGTTTGTCCTGCTTTTTTACCAATAAATGATAAAGAAAACAATAGTTTTTTAGGAAATTATTATTTGGAAATGTCACATTTTGGCTTCATTTGTGAAATGAAACAGTTCTTGTTTAGAAAGTAATCGTTTTGAGAAATAGAAGCAAGTTGTATAATATAGTAATTGGTTTCGTAAGTAATTGATTAATAGTTATTTATGAAATTAAGTTTCTTTTTGTGATAGAATGCTTAGAAAAGGAAGATTTTAAGGAGTGGAAAGTAGTCAATTTGAATTGATTTTTTATTGTCACAATAAAATGATTAAGAATCTTGAATTTAATTTCTTTTTTACTAATTAAATCTTATTTTTACGGTAGAAGAATTTGTGACAAGATAAATGATTAAAGTTGACGCCTAAAAACTATCCATTTTTTACATTTAGAAAGTTCACATCTACCACGCTTCTCTTCATTTACTCCCCCCGTAAAAAGTCGAGAATTACCCCACTTCTAGAGGCAATTTGTTTTTGATAAGTTATACTCTTCTTGTACTTAAATCTTGAATTGTTTGCACTAAAAAGTGACAGGAATAATTTTTGACAATTTTATTTTCCTCTAAACTTTGCCAGCTGCTGATTCGAACATCTAATGACGATATTCTGAATTAGTCATTTCAGGTTATTTTTTTGATTAAATAAAGAAATATCCCTCATAAGTTAAATTCAGGATTCCTCCTACTTGAATGTATTAGTTTTTCCTAAAAAACGACTACTATGAATTTAAAGTCTACAATCAAGGCTTCTTTTCTTTTTGGAACTCCTCAATATGAAAAAATAATCACTATCCAGAAAAGTTTATCTTTTCTAATGGTTATTTTTTTACTGGCTATAAGTTTGCCAGTTAAAGGGACACCAAACTTATTAGAAGTACCTACTTTTTCTGAAAAAGTAGTAAAATCTTTTAATGAGCATATCATTAACGATTTAACTACCTTATCTAACTTTGCTTTTGTACCCTGTCCTGGAGGAAGTGGCGTAATTGGGGGAAAAGCTTTTCAGGATTTTAATTTTAATGGGATTGATGACCAGATTGGTGGAGGCATTGCTGGAATTGAAGTATACCTTTATGCCTGTGATGCGGAAGGAAATAGCGTTATAGCTGACAATATAATTACAGATGCAGATGGTACCTATTTTTTTTCTGGCTTGACGGATGGAACAACTTATCGAGTTGAATTTATCGTACCTGAAGCGATGAATTTTTTACAATCAGGTTTTAATGGAATGGATTCTAGAACCACGGTTCAATTTGTGAGTAGCCCTAGTTGCGCCGCAAATATAGGCTTGGCAACTCCTTCTGATTTTTGTGAAGCAGATCCATCTCTTGCAATTCCCTGTTATGTAAATGGAGATCCATTAGCCGCAGGTTCTGGCTCGGCTGGGGAAGAAGCCCTAGTCCTTTTTAAAAGTAGTTATGAAGGAGGAAATCCCAACCCAACGGTTTTATCAACTGCAGTCGAAATTGGGGCAACTTGGGGAACTGCCTATCATCGAGCAACTAAGACGATTTATGCATCAGCTTTTCTAAAAAGACATGTTGGATTTGGACCTTTAGGAATAGGAGGGATTTATAAAATTGATTTAAATGGTGCTCAACCAGTAACGACTCCATTTCTTGATGTCAATACTATAGGAATTAATGTAGGTTCCTATCCAAGTAATAGCGAGAGAGGATTATCAGCGAACGTGAACTTGCCAAATAACGATACACAAGCTTTTGATGAAGTAGGTAAAAAAGGATTAGGAGGCATGTGTATGTCTGAGGATGGTTCAAAATTGTATGTGGTTAATGTTACAGAAAAACAATTACATAGTATTAATATTGGTGATAATATACCAACTAGTGGTGATGTAGAAAGTTTCACCCTTCCAAATCCAAATTGTACGGGAGGTGAATTTAGACCATTTGCGGTTCGAATGAATGGCGGTCAAGTTTATGTAGGAGGGATTTGCGATGGGGAAGTAAGTGGTAATAGATCAGATTTACGAGCTATTGTTTACCGCTTAGATGGTACCAATTTTACAGAGGTCTTAAATTTTAGTTTAGATTATACCAAAGGTTTAGCCTCCCGAAGTTGTGAAGATGGCGGTTGGTTTCCTTGGACCAATCAATTACCAGAAACCTGTTTTATGTCAGGTTCTGCTCAAGTAATTGTTCATCCAACACCCCATTTAACAGCTTTAGAATTTGATGATGGTGGTGATTTGATTTTAGGGTTTACCGATAGAATGGGGAATCAATTGGGCTTCTTAAATTATGGTCCTACTGGAACAGAACAAGTATTTAGTGTATTTACAGGAGGAGAGATTTTAAAAGCAGGCGCTAATTCAGACGGTAGCTTTTCTATAGAAAATAATGGTTCTGCTGGTGGTATAACAACAACAGGTGTAGATAATGGCGAAGGACCGGGAGGAGGTGAATTTTATAATTGGGATGTTTTTGATATTGGCCCCGGTATTCCAAGACCACATAGCGAAACGGCACAAGGAGGATTGGCATCCATTAAAGGTTCAGGTCAGGTAATTTCTACTGCGCTGGATCCTTTTGGAACAAGTGTTAATTCTGGTGGTGTGAATTACTTTGATAATACAACAGGAGATGTTAGAGACCCAGGCTATAGAGTTTTTCGATCTGGTTCTTCAAGTCCTGCTTCTTTTTCTAAAGCGAATGGATTAGGAGATTTAGTCGCCTTATGTGGAGAAGCACCGATTGAAATTGGTGGTCGATTGTGGTTAGATGCTAATGAAAATGGTATCCAAGATCCATGTGAACAACCCTTTCCAGGTGTAGAAATTGCCTTATATGCAATGGATGGACAAGTAACAGAGGTGGTTACTTCCGATGCGAATGGAGAATATTATTTTAACGGAAGTGGTGCAACAATTCCTGAAATTGAGCCTAATACAGATTATTTTATAGTTATTGGATTTGGAAGTCAGTTTGATAATTTTAATAATGTGTTGTTGGATTCCTTTTTCTTGACGACTGCTAATACAGGAATGGGACCGAATCCAGATTTGAATGATTCAGATGGAATGACGACTCCTGGAGGAATTTTAGATGGGGCTTTTGAAGGTTGGCCTTCGATTATGATAACTACAGGTAATGTGGGAGAAGTGACGCATGATAATGATGCAGGATTTTTTGTTGATGTGCCTATTATTCAAGGTGATATTTTAGGATTTGTTTTTAATGATTTAAATGAAAATGGCTTACAGAACGACGATGAATTAGGTATTCCTGGGGTAACAGTTTCCTTGTTTGCTGCTAATGATACCTTTATTGCTTCGACCTCAACTGATGCCAATGGAGATTATATTTTTGAAAACATAGAAGGTAGCAATTATTACCTAGTTTTTGATGCTTCTGATGATGTGAATGTAGGCGATAATTTTGAGGTAACCTTACAGGATGTAGGGAGTGATGATAACCTAGATAGTGATATTAGTCAATCAGAAGCAAGAGTAGATTTTGAATTTGAACCCATCAATGGAGATATTGAGTTTGATGCGGGTTTTACTTTACCTGTTGCTCAAGTAATTGGTTTTGTTTTCAATGATACAGACAGAGATGGTTTACAAGGAAATAATGAAGCTGGAATTGGAGGCGTGACCATTACTTTATTTAACGCAGATGGAACAGAAGTGGCTTCAACGACTTCCGATGCCAATGGTAATTATACCTTTGATAACATTATGGAAGGGGATTTCTTTATCATGGTTGATGCAAGTACCAATACAGTTGGCATTCCTAATCTCGAAGGAACTCAGCAAGATGCAGGAGACGATGATTTTGATAGTGATGTGAATCCATCGACTGGAGCATCAGAAGTGTTTAGTCATGATCCTGCGGTTGGAAATTCAGATATAGATGCAGGATTTATTGAGCCTGTTGCTACGGTTGTTGGTTTTGTGTTTAATGATGCAAATGGGGATGGTTTGCAAGGAAATGGAGAGGGTGGAATTGGAGGCGTGACCATTACTTTATTTAATGCAGATGGAACAGAGGTGGCTTCGACGACTTCCGATACTAATGGAAACTATACCTTTGATAACATTATAGAAGGTAATTTTTTCATTGAGGTGGATGTTAGTACGAATACCATAGGAGATAATTTTGAAGGGACAGCACAAGATATTGGTAATGATGATACTATTGATAGTGATGTGAATCCATCAACTGGACAATCAGAAGTGTTTAGTCATGACCCAGCAATTGGAAATTCAGATATAGATGCAGGATTTATTGAGCCAACTGCTACGATTACAGGTTTTGTATTTAATGATTTGAATGAAAATGGTTTGCAAAACGAAGGAGAAAATGGCATACCAGGAGTAAGGGTGATGCTTTCGGATGAGAATGGAAATATAGTGGCCACTACTACTACTGATGCCAATGGAGATTATTCTTTTTCAGATATTATTTCAGCTAATTATACCCTTACGTTTGATGCTTCCAATGACCCTGTAGCGGGAGATAATTTTGAAGTGACTTTACAAGATGTAGGTAGTGATGAAAGATTTGATAGTGATATTAGTCAAACGACCAATGATGTAAGTTTTGAATTCAATGCATCTGCAGGAAATGCAGATTTCGATGCTGGATTTACGCTTCCATCAGCTAATATTATGGGAATCGCTTTTGATGATGTCGATCAAGATGGCTTGCAAGGGGGTAATGAACCGATGATAGCTGGCGTGACCGTTACTCTTTTTGATAGTAATAATAATCAAATTAGTGCTACGACTACTGATGCCAATGGAAATTATGTCTTTACCGAAATTATGGCAGGTAGTTATAGTATAGGCTTTGATGTAAGTACAAACACGGCTGGAATAGAGAATTACTTGGGGACTATCCAAGATGCAGGGGATGATGATTTTGATAGTGATGTTGATGCTAATACTGGAAGAACGCCTACCTTTAACTTTAACCCAACTGATGGAGATGGTATTTATGACGCTGGTTATTTTGTTGGAACAGGTTCCGTAACAGGTTCTGTTTTTAATGATTTAAATGAGAATGGTTTGCAAGATATGATAGAACCAGGTATTGGAGGAGTTAGAGTAACCGTAATTGCACCTGATGGAACCCCAATTAATACGTCTACTTCAGAGGAAGATGGTTCTTTTGATGTGGATGGAATTCCATCTGGTACAGTAACCGTTTTATTTGACCCAGATGATAACTCCCTAGGGATTGAAAATTTGACACCGACAATTAAAGATGTAAATAATAATCAAAATGACGATATTGATAGTGATATAAATCCGAATAAAGAGGTCGATCCATTTGAATTTAATGCGGTTGTTGGTGCGGATGTAGATGCTGGATTTATTGAACCAGTTGACCCTGTAATGATTGGGGATTTTGTTTTTAAAGATTGTAATGAAAATGGAGTGCAAGATGCTGATGAAAATGGGATACCTAATGTTCCTATTACTCTAAGAGGGACAGATAATTTGGGAGCTACCGTTGAAATGCAAATGACGACTAATTCGATGGGCGCCTACCTTTTTACTGCACCTAGACCGGGTACTTATACCTTAGATTTTGATATACCAGAGGGCGTAACTGGCTTAGAATTTTCTCCCAAAAATAGAGGAAATAGTGCCAATGATAGTGATGTGAATCCATTATCTGGGGTAACAGACCCGATTACTTTAGCAAGTGGGGAGTCTAATTTAACAATAGATGCAGGAGTAATTGATAATTCACCACCACTAATATTTAATGTGCCACCAGATGTAACGGTAGATTGTAATGATATTCCTAATCCACCTTCTTCCGTAAAAGGCGTAGATAACTGTGATCCTTCAATAGAGGTGACCTTTTCCGAGCGAATTGTAAATGCGGGTTCTTGCCCCTATATGATAGAGCGAATATGGACAGCGGTAGATGATTGTGGAAACGACGCTATTAGAACCCAAACCATTACTGTGACAGATACCGAAGCACCTGTAATTACTATTGCCAATCCTATGTTATTAGGTCTTGAAAACGGTGGAGAAATTGTATTTAACTGTGATAATTTACCAGAATTTACGGCAGCAGATGTTAATGCAACAGATAATTGTTCTGATGTGGAAGTAGAATTTGTAGATTTAGTTAGAGATCAAGGTGATTGTTCAGAAGATGGATTTATCATAAGAATGACTTGTGGTTGGATTGCTGAAGATGATTGTGGCAATCGAAGTGAATTTAATATTGTCATTTTTGTAGTGGACACTAAATCTCCAACTTTACAGAATATCCCAGAGGATTTAACCATCAATTTAGATGAAGGTCAATTTATACCACCCGCTGCGAATACCGTAACTGCAACGGATAATTGTGATGAATTTGTACGAATAGAATTTGAAGAGACGCAAACAGCGGGGGTATGTGGTTTTGAAATTACTAGAACGTGGACTGGTTTTGATGACTGTGGCAATAAGGCAGTAGAATCCCAAAAAATTACTTTATTAGAAGATTGTACTTGCCCTGATGAATTAGTTAGCAATACTTTAGTTTGGGATGCAGCATGTGATGGTTCTGTAGGGGGTATGATTACCCTAGATTTGACCGCAGACATTAATAATTATGATATTACTATCACACCGAATGTGGGAAGTGTGAATTTTGTAGGAAATATGTTTACAGATTTACCACCCGGTGATTATACCGTTATGGTGAATTATGATGCGATAGAGGATTGTAGCGAAACTTATAATTTCACCATTGCAACAGCAACACCTGGTACTATTGATATAGTTGACCAAACTAGAGCAGATTGTAATACGGCAAATGGGACAATTACTTTATCACCAGCAAGTTATACTTATGTATGGAGTGATGGTGGAACGGGCGCACAAAGAAATGATTTAGCAGCGGGTGCTTATATTGTTACTTTCACAGATGCTAATAATTGTGAAGGAGCGCAAGCGATTAATATTAGGAATCCTGATGGCTGTGAATGCATTGATTTTTCAGTAAACTTATTATGGGAAATTATGCCTACTTGTAATGGCTTTACGAATGGACAAGTGGATGTAGAAGTGATTGGCGGAACTGCTCCATTTACCTATTTATGGCAGGATGGACAAACGACTCAAGATTTATTTGGGGTAACTGGCGGACCTTATTCTTTAACGGTTACAGACGCAAGCGGCTGTACTGCAACCTTAGATGGAACGTTAGGGCAACCAGATGCCATTAGTGTAACCGAAACTTTAATGAATGGTGCTTGCGGAGAGCAAGGAGCAGTTGATATTTTTGTAAGTGGCGGCATCGCTCCTTATACTTATGCATGGAGTAATGGAGCAACTACAGAGGATTTAACAAACTTACCTACGGGGTCCTATACCATAACCGTAACAGACGCAAATGGCTGTGAAGGTAATTTAACCGTTACCATTAGTAATTCAGGAGATATTTCGATTGATTTATCTAGTTCTAGTCCAAGTTGTACTAGTGAAGGGAATGGTCGTATTACTGCAACCGTAACTGGTGGACAAAACCCATTGACTTATCAATGGAGTAATGGGGCAACTACTTCTTCGATTGATAATATTCCTGCGGGGACTTATGCGGTGCAGGTAACAGATGCCACAGGTTGTGCGGCTATGGCAGAATTAACTTTGGAAGCACCTGGCAATATAATGATTAGTTTGGTGGCTTCTACCCCTGAATGTGGAGTCGCTACGGGGAATATCACCTTAACAAATTCAGGTGGAACGGCGCCATATACTTATAGTTGGAGCAATGGTGCGAATACTCAAAATATAAATAACTTAGCCGAAGGGAATTATGAAGTGACGGTTACAGATGCCAATGGATGTACCAATACAGCAGCGGCCTCTGTTGCTACTAGTAGTGATATTATGGCATCTGCCAATACTCAAGCTCCTGCTTGTGATGGGGAAAATGGGAGTATTACCTTACAAGTAAGTGGAGGACGGTCAGCTTATACCTATGAATGGAATACAGGTGCAACAACTAGAGATTTAATGAATATTGCGCCTGGTAATTATACTGTCACTATTACAGATGCAAATGGATGTACAACTACTGTATCTGCAACCCTTGAAGCTACTTCAGGCTTAATGATTAGTAATACTGCTTCCAATCCTTCTTGTGCAGGAGATGCAGGAGGAAGCATTATGGTTGATATTAGTGGAGGAGCTACCCCATATATTTATGCATGGACTAATGGAGCAAGCACTAGAGATATTGCTAATTTAATGCCCGGTGGCTATACTTTAACTGTTACCGATGCGAATGGTTGTATTATTACGACTACGGCTACTTTAGATGCACCAAGCAATTTATCTATAGAAGCTATGACCACTATGCCTGCTTGTATTGGTATGGTTGGTAGCATTGATATTTCGGTAAGTGGTGGAGCTGGTAATTATACTTATGCTTGGGACTTTGGAGCGACGACTGAAGATGTAGCTGGTTTATTGGCTGGAGATTATACCGTTACGGTGACGGATGCTAATGGTTGTCAAATTACGAGTACATCCACCATAATAGTACCGACTGCTATTGAAGGTAGAACGGCGGTAGTAAATCCAAGTTGTGTTGGAGAAGGAGGACAGGTTGATTTAACGGTTTCTGGTGGAACTGCTCCTTATACTTATAGTTGGACGAATGGAGCAACTACCGAAGATTTAACAGACATTGCCCCAGGGGATTATAATGTAATGATTACCGATGCCAATGGTTGTACGACTACGGTCAATGCAATGGTTGGTTCGACGGCAGGTATAGCGATCACAGAAAATATTACAGATGCTAGTTGTGCAGGCGTAGCAGGAGGAAGTATTGATATTACGGTTACTGGCGGAAGTGCCCCTTATACTTATAGTTGGACGAACGGAGCCACCACCGAAGATATTAATAACTTAATGCCAGGGGCTTATTCTGTCGTAGTTACGGATGCCAATGGTTGTCAATTAATGGGAACTTATAATTTAGCCGCACCAAGTACGATTGAAGTAGTGGTAGAAGTAGATAATCCAGATTGTAGCGATGATAGGGGAAGAATAAATATAACCCTAAGTGGTGGAACGGCTCCTTATACTTTTGTTTGGAGCAATGGTGCAACTACAGAAGACTTGGCTGATGTGCCAGCAGGAACATATGAAGTAAGGGTAACAGATGTCAATGGTTGTACCTTTGTGGCAACAGCTACCTTAACTGCCCCTACCGCTTTAATGGCAACTTTTACAACTACCGATCAAGATTGTTCAGGTGATGGAAATATTGACTTAACGGTAAGTGGTGGAACGCCTCCTTATAGTTATGTTTGGTCAAATGGTGCAACTACCGAGGATTTGAATAGAGTAGGAGGAGGAAGGTTCACCGTAGTTATTACGGATGCGAATAATTGTAAATTATCTCAAGAAATCACCGTTGAATCTACGGGCGGGATCCAAATTTTAGTATCAGGAATGGCACCGACTTGTCCTGGAGGAAGCGATGGTTCCTTAAGCTTGGAGGTACAAGGAGGAACGCTCCCTTATTCTTATCAATGGAGTAATGGTTCGCAAGCGGCAGGTCTAGTAAGTATTCCTGCGGGTAATTATACGGTGACCGTTACAGATGCTAAAGGCTGTAGCTTAGTTGGGCCAGCAGTATTAGATCCTGCTCCTGCCATTGAAGCAAGGGCTACGGCTACGAACCCAGTTTGTGCAGATGGATTGGGATCGATTGATTTAGTAGCGACTGGTGGAGCGGGTCGTCTAACTTATTTATGGAGCAATGGTGCAACTACGGAAGATATTAGTAACCTAACTGCAGGTGGATATACGGTAACGATTACCGACGCTAATGGATGTACGACTACTGCTACGACCGTAATAGTTATTCCGACAGCTTTAGTACTTACTGCCAATTCAACCAATCCAGGTTGTGAGGGTACAACGGGTAATATTTCTTTATCCGTAAGCGGTGGAACGGCGCCTTATACTTATAGTTGGAGCAATGGTTCTTTTGAGCAAAATTTAAGCAATATTCCTGCTGGAAACTATACCGTAACCGTAGCAGATGCCAATGGTTGTCGAGCAACGGCAAATGCCAGTATTGATAATATCACCAATATATCTGTTACAGTAGATGGTTCGGCAAGCCCAACTTGCCCAGGTGGAACAGATGGGTTTATAGATATTTCTGTAAGTGGTGGAATGATGCCTTATACTTATGCTTGGACAAACGGTGCAACGACCGAAGATATTAGGGACTTGGCTGCTGGTGTTTATGCTGTAACGGTTTCAGATGCCAGAGGTTGTAAACTAGTCTTAGATGCACGTTTAGACGCACCGAATCCTATTAGTATTGATGTAAAGACAGAAAACCCAGCCTGTCCAGGAGGAACTGGAAATATTAATGTAACCGTAATGGGTGGAACGCCACCTTATAGTTATAGCTGGAATAATGGAGCAACCACACAAGACCTAACAGATATTCCTACGGGTAATTACCAATTAAATGTTACCGATGCCAATGGTTGCAGTCAACTGACAGAAAATATTACGATTGGTAACCCTGCTGACTTCACGATTACTTTAAGCCCAAAAGATGTGCGATGTTTTGGAGAAACAAATGGGGAAGTAATTTTAACTATTAGTGGAGGCGGTAATTATACTTACGCTTGGAGCAATGGAGCAACTACTCAAAATATAGCCAATCTAGGCGCTGGTACTTATGGTGTAACGATTACGAATGAAAGAGGTTGTCAAAAAACGGCAGAAACGGTCGTGAATATCCCTTCTGCTATTAGTTTAGGGATGACCTTTACCAATCCTCAATGCCCTAGTGACCTAGGAGCGATTAATATTGATGTAACAGGAGGAACGCCACCTTATAGCTATGCTTGGAGTAATGGGGCAACGACCGAAGATGTCGCTAATTTACCTGCTGCAAGATATACGGTAGTGGTGACCGATGCCAATGGTTGTACCTTAGAAGGTTCAGCAACAATCCGACCAGCTACTGAAATTATTGCTAGTACAGTTGTCACTAATCAATCTTGTGCAACTAATGATGGAGCCATTGACTTAAGCGTTTCTGGTGGCTCAGGTATATATACTTATGCTTGGAATACAGGAGCTATAACCCAAGATATATCGGGATTAATCCCAGGCACTTATGCCGTAACGATTACAGATAGTAAAGGCTGTTTTATTACCCAGCAAGCAGTAGTCGGAGATAATTGTGTTTGCCCAAGCCCATTAATTAACCAAAATATGGTTACTAATGCAAGGTGCGGAGAAGCAAACGGTTCATTGATGATTGTGGTGAATGGAGACATTAATCAATTTCAGTTTCAATGGATGCCAGATATGGGTACGCCAGGAGCTAATAACAATGAACGAACTAATTTACCTGCGGGGACTTACGATGTATTAGTTACTTTTGCTAATAAAGCGGAATGTAGCGAAATGGTTCGATTAGTTGTTGGTAATAAAGATGGCGTATCAGGAGGAATTTTGTCTAATGTGCCAGCGACTTGTGATCAAAACAACGGACAAGTTATTCTGGCACCAGGAGTGAATTATATTTGGCCAGATGGTTCTCAATCACAAAATAGAAGTGATTTAGCGCCAGGTTCTTATACCATTAGAACCCTTGACTCAAGTGGTTGTGAAAGTTCTTTAATTGTTACGGTCATCCAAGAGCCATGTGATGTGGTTTGTACCTTAGAGGCTAATATTGCAGGCATTAAAAATCCTGACTGCGATGGTAATTTGGGTAGTATAGATGTTCAGGTAACTGGCGGAACGGCCCCTTATACTTATGTATGGAGCCTTGCCACTATTGGCAATAATCAAGATGCAGGTGCTTTAATAGAAGGTAGCTATTCGGTAGTAGTAACCGATGCAAAGGGATGTGCTATCTCCTTAACAGCATCCTTGACCAAGCCTGAGTGTAGTACGACACCAGTTGATCCAGATCCGAATGATCCAGACCCTACACCTTCTGGTTGCGATTTATCTATTTCTTTAGAAACGATTAATCCGTCTTGTAATTTTGACCGTAATGGACAAATTACTGCAAATATACTGAATGGTGTAGCCCCATTTACCTATGAATGGAGCAACGGTGCGACTACCCAGAAGATTGAGAATTTACCCCCTGGAGATTATTGGGTAAGAGTGAGAGACGGAAATCGTTGTAGCGCTAATGCCACTATAAAAGTAGTCGCTCCAGATAGATTGACTGTTACCGAAACTCGAACCGTTTTAGATTGTGAAGGAGTAGAAATAAAACTCAATATTTCTGGTGGTAGAGCGCCTTATAAGTGGGAATGTCATGGAAATACAGGGTCTCCTTTAAATCCATTAAATTTAGACCCAGGTACTTATGATTGTATAATTACAGATGGTTCTAACTGTACGATTAATTATGAACTAGTCATCGAAGATTACCAACCACTAGCCGTTACGGGAGAAGTTACCAATGCCACTTGTGGACAAGAAGATGGTAGTATCGACTTAACCGTTACTGGTGGAACGGCGCCCTATACTTTTGATTGGGATTGTGGCTTATTCCATGATGAAGACCAATTTAATTTAGGCGCTCATAAATACAATGTAACTGTAACAGATGCAACCAATTGTGTCGCTTTTGGAACTTATACCATCGAAGATTGTGGTGGAGAAGGCTTTGATTTTGTTTCTGTTAGTGCCGTTTCTTTAGGTGACCAAACGGTACAATTAACTTGGGAAATCCAAAACGAAAATAAAATTGGTAATTATGTAGTCCTTCACTCCACGGATGGGGAAAATTTTGAAGTGATTGGTTTAGCTATGGAAGGAAAAGGACCAATCGAGGCTGCCGATTATGAAATGGAAGAACAAGCTAATTTCGGCGTTAATTATTACCAGATTAAATATCTAGACATTGATGGTAATGAATATTACTCTGAAATTGTCAATGTTGTCGTACAATTGAGCGAAGCTACCGGAAGAGCTAGTATTCCTGCAATAGTCTATCCAAATCCAACTTATAATGAATTTACTTTAGATTTCGCCAAGCCTATTGAAGCGGTTATTTCCGTAATGATTACTGATATGGATGGGGTGGTAATAGAAGAAATTGAATTACAACCAGGGACTTCTAAAAAAGTCTTTGATGCCTTTAATTATACTTCTGGAATTTATAATGTAACCGTCCAACAACGACGGAAGAAATTGAAGACTTATCGCTTGATTAAAGCGGAGGAATAGGTTTTTATTTTTTAACTATTCAGAATCGAGAGCAGAGATTAGAGAAAAGAGATTAAATCTAGAATAACTGCAAATTATTGAAGCTAAAACTCAACGAATTTAAGGTTTGCTTAGGTTTTATCTCTATTCGCTCAATGAAATGGTCTCTATTCTAATGAATGAACAGTTACTTTATTTTTTAATAACACTTGTGCTTTTAAAGCATAATTGGGCAGTAATTTTATATTGTTGCCCAATTTTTGTTTTATGGGTGGTAATGCCAATACTATTTTTACAAAAAAGAAGGAAATAATAAAGAATAAACAAAAAACAAAGAAAATTTGTAAATTTGAGAAAACTAAAAAGACATGAAGGTAGCGAATCCAATATATGATACGGTATTTAAGTATTTGATGGAAGATACAGAAATAGCTCGTCGTTTTCTAAGTCAAATCATAGGAGAGGAAATAATAAAAATAGAAATTCGTCCTCAAGAACATACGCTTAAGTCAAAAAAACATGGCATTACCATTTTGCGATTTGATTTTAAGGCAACCATCCAACTAGAAGAGCAAGCGCCTAAAAATAAGAAAGGTAATAAAAATTGGAAGGCCAAATACAAAACAGTTTTGATAGAGTTACAAAAAGCCAAAAAACCAAAAGACATAGAACGTTTTCGTCGATATTTAGGAGATAATTACTTAAAAAAAGATACCATTACGGAGGAAACAGGTAAAGTAGTGTCAACCGAATTGCCTATCGTAACGATTTATATCTTAGGTTTTCCAATGCCGCCAATTGAAACATCTGTCCTTAAAATAGATAGGGCTTATATAGATTTGAATACAAATAAAATTCTAGATTTACAAACTGAATTTATAGAGAAACTAACGCATGATTGCTATGCTATTTTGATAAAAAAATTACCAGAAGAATCCCGTTCTGAACTAGAACGAATACTACAAATATTTAATCAAACTTATATATTAGATTCAGATAATAAATTTTTGGAGCTTAAAGAAGAATTAATAAAGGAACATGAATTATTAGAACTGATGTCAGGACGATTGAAAGATGCTGCTTTGGATAAAGAAATATTAGAAGGCATATTAATTGAACAAGAATTTGAAGAAGCACTAGATCAACATATTCGTGAAAAAGAAGAATTAATAGAAGAAAATGATGAACTGAAAGGAGAGAATAGTGAATTGAAAGGTGATCTAAAAGAACAAACTGAAAAATTAAAAGAACAGTACAAGATAATTGAAGCATTAAAAAAACAACTGAAAAATAAGCAATAAAAAAGAATAAAGTACTTAGTCTGAGGTGGGAGATTGAAAAAAGATACCAATTGTTGATACAGAATTGTACTAATAGTGTATTGGTATCTTTAGAAATCCTACCTTTTCAATATTGTTTTTTGGGTTTATTTTGCTAATTTTGATACATTACTTTATAAGAAATGTATTTGAATGATTATAGACCTATTCAGCCCAGAAGGAGAACGTAAATATCTAATCGAGGACGAAAGATTACAATTTTTAGAACTTGCCAGACAAGCTGAAAACGAACAAAGAACCTTTTGCTTGATGCTCTATTATACAGGTGCTAGAATCTCCGAAGTATTAAATATGACTTGCGGCAATATTGATAATATTGGAAAGTATGTCACCATCGAGAGCCTAAAGAAAAGAAGGAAAGGTATTTTTAGAAGAATCCCTTTGCCAGACAATTTTTTAGATGAATTACAGATGGTACATAACATTAAAAAGCACCAGAAGAATCCAAAGACCAAAAAGGATAGACTTTGGACTTGGACAAGGAATACAGG
>CAZXYA010000113.1:0-19544 GCA_964644655.1 uncultured Saprospiraceae bacterium
GTAAGATAGACTCTTTTAACCTTTCTACCTGTCCGATATCTTGACTATCTCCAGAGATTAATAGAGATACAAGTCTGAAATCTGAAATCAGTAATTATATTTTAGGTAATGGTGGCAAAATTGAAGAAGTAGATAATGTTTTTTATGAGACAATAAAAAAGATGCATTCTTTATTACTTAGAGGAAGTTTAGAGAAAAAGAAAAAGGATAAATCAGATTTTAAAAATTATGTAATTGATATCGGAAAAAATATTTGGAAAGATAGACTCAAAGATGATATTTATGCAAAATCAGCAATAGATTCTTTAATTGAGGAAATTGAATTATCATATGAAATAGATATTAAACAGAATAAAGAACTGATTTATGACGCAATAAATAGATTGAATAAAAAAGAGAGAAAATTATTAGAAGCTCAGTATTTTGAAGGTAAATCTATTAATTTGATTGCTAAAGAATTAGGTATAGCTCCAAATATAGTTAAAAGCAAAAGTTATAAGGCAAGAAAAAAATTAGGTACTTTATTGAAGGATATGATTAGTAAGGAAAAGGTTCTTGAACCAGACGAACTAGTTCAAGAACCATATACAGAAATAAACGAAAAAGTATTACCAAAAGAAATAGCGACTAAAAGAACAAACCATCTTCTAATAATAGCAATAGACGAATATTTGGATGGTGAAATAACTAAACTTAATAATGCTGTAAGAGAAGCGAAAACTTTCAAAAATTTACTTCTAGAAAAGTATCAATTTGAATCTCGAAATGTAACTACTCTTTTTAATGAAGAGGCAACTTTACGTAATATAAGGAAGACCTTTTCTAAAATTCTGAATAAACTTACTGAGTCGGATAATTTAGTTTTTTATTACTCTGGACACGGAGAGCAAAAACCTTACGGTAAAGTAAAAAGAGGTTACTGGATACCTTATGATGCTTCACTCAATAAAGATTATACCTATATTCCCAATGAGGAAATAAATTTATTATTTAAAAATAGTCGGGCTCATCATGTTTTTGGTATTGTAGATTCTGGTTACTCTGGTTCTTTATTTCAAAGGAAACTAGGAAATCCAAATGAAAGAATAAGTAGTTTTCCTTCAAGATGGTTACTCACATCTGGTAAACAAGAGGTTGTTTCAGATGGTTCTCAAGGTATTAATAGCCCTTTTTCTACAGCATTATTTTCATATCTAAAGAATTATCCTAATGACACACTTTGGGTTTCAGACCTTTGTAATGAAGTTCTAAAAGGTATGGATTATAGTAGTGAAAATCAAATTCCGAGAGGAGAACCGCTTCAAGATTCCGCTCATTATGGTGGACAATTTGTTTTTTATAAAAAAGGATTTATTCCTCAGCCAGAAGTGACAAATATACCTTCTAAGGTTAGTTCTAAAGATTCTTCAAAAGGAATAAAAAGCTCAACTTTAAAAACTCCTACTAGTCTAAAAGAATTAAAGACATATCTAAAAGAGTTAGTTGCTCAAGATTTAGAAAAAGGCCTTATTCAATTTAAGAAATATATAACCCCAAATTCACCTATTGAAAGTGATATAACTCATCAACAGGGAAGTTTTAATAGGAATAAGAATCAACAGCTTAAAGGCTTAATTACTGAGCAAAATGCTGCTCTAACAGAGGCAAGAATTAGATATGCTTTGTTAAGTTATATAGATGATTTAGAAATGGAAGATTTGGATTTTTATTAAACAGCTTCATTTGATAACAACTGGTTTTTCAAAACTTTGAATGATAAGTCTGATTTAGAATTGGGCTTTATTATACTTATATGGTCTCCTTCTAATAGGATATGAAACTGCTCAGCAAAAGGTTTTAGGATAGAATCCATAGGTACTAATTCATCATTGACACCTGCACAAGTTAAAAATTTAAAAGATGGATTATCACCAATACATTCATCCCAATCTTCTCTTAAGCCAATAATAAAATCGCTACCTGTAGCCATGTCTCTCACTTGATTGTTTATCTTACCTACAAGGTAGGTCTTAGAATATCCATTACTTGGTGTTCCAAACAAAGTTAATGAGTTAAGTTTTGTATTTTCTTGGTTCTGTAATTTAATATTTAAAATTGCTCTTTGAGCAATGAGTCCCCCCATACTATGAGCGACAATATTAACAGAATCATAAGCTCTATAAAAATTACTAGATAGTAGCCCTTCAAATGCTTTACCTAATACCTTCAAAACCGACTTAGTGGAAAAGATGCCCATCAAAGTTGGCACAAAAGAGGTATCATAATCTAATTCATAAATATCAAAAGAATTCAATTCCTTATCCTTTGTAATCAATTCTTGAAAATTTTCCCATGTATTATTAGAATCGTTTGCAAAGCCATGAATAAATAGAATTGCAGAGTTATTTTCGCTAATTTTTCGAATTGTATTGACTTTTATTTTATCAAGTAGTTTTTTTCTCTCTTTAGAAAATTTTATTATTGCACGTAGTGACTCATTTGCTCCATCACCAATGGTTACATTTTCAAAGTCACAATTATTTATTTTTGCCCCATCAAAGCTAGCTCCTTCTAAATTGGTCTCTGAAAAAGAAGTATCAGAAATAATTGCACTTTGAAAATCTGAATCGATTAATTCAGATTCATTGAAATTACAATTATTTATAATTGAACTATTAAAATTACTACCTTTAAAATCAACTCTGGAAAAAATAATATCTTTCATTTGTACGCCCTCAAATATTGAATCTACCATAAAAGCGAAGTCAAAATTATTATTAGAAAGTTGAGCGTTTAAAAAATATCCTTTTTTTATATTTGCTTCTAAAAATCGACTGTTTTTAATCATTGTTTCTTGAAAAATGATTTCGTCTAATTGAGTATTCATAAAATTGCACTTATCAATAAACCCTCCACTAAAATCTGAGTTTATTAAAAAACTACTTTCAAAGTTTATATTAGTTAAACTTACCTTCGAAAAATCAAGACCATTCATTTTTAGGTCAGAAAGATTAAGAGATGTCATATTAGATAGAATCTCAAAAGGAAGGTCAAGTTTATTTTCATAGCTATCAAAGTAGCTTAAATAAGTTTCTGTTGCGTTAAAAATATTTTTAATAACTCTAGCTTTCACTAGATTGTGTAGATTTACAACATTTTTTTTGTCAGAAAATTTTAAAGATAATTTATCCACCTCTTTTGACCAAGTTTTTATTTGATTGTCCTCTTCTCTATTAAAATCCATTTTTCTGAAGAAATTCAACATCTCACGCCTTACTTTTCTTTTATTTCTTCTACCATTCTCTCCTTGAAATATTAGTGATAATTCTTGAATAAAATGAATGTTATTTTCACTAATACTTTTTGGATTAAACTTTAGTAGCTGAATGCTAGTATTTCCAATCAAAATTTTATCCTTTTCTTTTAATTTAATACCAGCCTTTAGATTAATCTGTTCGCCATTGATAATGGCAATTCGTGGTCTATTTCCTATATATCTACCTGAAGTCATTACCCAACTACCATCATTAAAAGCGATTTCATGATGAGAGTTCTCGAAACCCTCTTCGGCTATATTTATATGGGGAATAAAGGAATGTTTGTAATTCGCACCTGTTCCAATGTTTGTATATCTATTTTCTTCTGAAAGTTTGTACAATTCTAGATAAGTGGAAGTTAGTCCAAATATCTTATTCTCTTTTCCAAACTTAGAAATTTTTAATACCCAATGACTAACAAAATCTCTAATTGCTTGAGTCGCATCAATCACATGAGGAAACAAATTTCTAGAATATAACCAACCAGACTTTGGGCCAATCCTCAAGCGACCATATTCTTTGTCTTCATTTTGTGCCTCAATTTCATCAGTTGAAGAAATTGGTATTTTCCATTGTAAAAAACTTCTTTGTTTTACAGCCTCTTCATCGTCTAATAGGCAGAAGATTTGTTTTCCAGTATTTACAAGCCAAGTTTTTTGTTTTGGCGCATCTAATATCATTAGGGCATCAAAAGCAGTCTCTTTAACACTAAGATTACCGTATTGATTAACTAATGCGAGGACGTCTTCTTTTGTGTAAAATTGGTAAGAATTTATTGACGTATTTTTAATACCAAAATCTTGATTCTCTGATTTAATTTTTGATATAATTAAATTCTCTATTAGGTCAGTTTCTTCTATATTGTCAATAAGCTTTTCTAAATCCTCGTTAGTTCTTCGAAAATACCTAGAAATTAAATTTTCATCTAGTAATCCCTTTTTTTCATCATTTAAATGTTTGTCATACCTTTTCTTTAATACCAATACTTCATTTTTTAGAGATGATGTTGCAGAAAGAAATAAAGCTAAATTTTGGAAAGTTAAATCTATATTAGGGAAATTCTCTTTTAAATCAATTTTTAATTTTTGTAAATTAGAATAAGAAATTATTATTCCTCCATTTTGATAATTTACAGGAATTGTACTGTTTTTAGTCGATGCATCAGTTATAGTAGGACTACTTGCAATACTTACTGGAACAAATCCTCCTCTATTACTAATTATCTCAAAATCCAACTGTAATAATATATCATCATCTGAAATAGTAACTCCTTCTATTTCTTTATCAAACCAGGCTACTCCAAATGAACCTTTTTGAGTGTCATTAACATCTTTAGCAGTAAGGTTAAATTTTTGATTAGGGGAGCTAAAGGATTTATATTTAATTTTAGTTTCATCCCAGTTTATCGAAAATTGTAGATTTGAAATATCAATAAATCCTTTAGCTCTAATGTTTACAACTACTGAAGAATTATCAAATGCTGATTCCTTTGAGACAATTAAAGAAAATCCCTTTTTCTTTGGAATCTCTTTAGCATTATAATTATTGAGTAGCTCAAAAATAAAAGCAGATGAGTTTTTAATAGCTTGATTTTCATTATCTCCTATATTAGTTTTTTGATTACTATCTATAAGGTGAGAAATTCCTCTAATTGTCAAAGAAGGAATAGATGGGTGAGCATATAAGACTTTAGCAAATCCAACTGAATCCGTGTCCACAGCCAAGGTATTAATAAAATAATTTCTTATATGTTCAGTAATTGATTTATTATTGCTAGAAAATATTTTAGCACCTGAACATATTAACCCTATACTTATATCAACTGAATTTTCTGGGGTCGGGTATTTTTCATTCCTTTCTTTTCTTTCATTACTAATACCTTTTGTTAGCTCTAATAGCTTGCTACTAAAAGAATAAATTTGTGGTCTAATTTTAAAATGCTCGTCTTTATTAATACTTTCTTCATAATCATAAACTTTTGTCCCAACTACAACATCTCCAGTTTTTATACCTTTCTGTCCAAAACCACCTGCTAATCCTACTGATAGAATAACGTTAGGAGAGAATCTTTGAATAGCTCGTTCTGTACAAACGGCAGTGCTAATCTTTTCCGTACCAATTTCAATAACAGTAAGAGAAAGGTTGTGAAATCGCCCTTTTAGTATTCCTTTTGATACTGGGAAATTAAAATCTTCAATAGGTTCTCTAATTAATTGAATATTAATAATTTGAAAATTTATAGTTATAGATGTTATTATTGTAACATTAATTACCTTATTTTGAGAACGAGGTGTTTTTAATTTCTTATCATCTTTTTTAGGGAAAAGATTATCTTTACGAAGATTAAGATATGCCCTACGAAAAGATTTTTCTATATATTTATTACCTCGAAACCGATTATTTAAATCCTCGAAAAAATTATTTAAATCATTCAGGCTAAGCTTTTCATAAATCTTAAAAGCACTAACTAATGACTTTTTAAAATCATAAACGGTAAACGGATTTTTTGCGATTATTTGAAGTAAATCACTAGATTCAAAATTGGTATTCAATTTTAAAATAACCTCATGTAACAACGTTTTTTCTACCCTAAATGCCAACGAGGATAATCCTCTTAAATCATCTAAAAACTCTCTTTCTTTCCGACTAAAACCTTTATAGTCGAATTTTAGATGTTCACAAACAATTATGAGCAAAGCTATTTCCTCTAAAGAAGTTATGGGATTATTGGTAACATCTAATTCTATCAGTTTATCAAACCGTTGAGGGAAAATAGCATCTAAGGGTAAATTAACTTCTGTTTTGTTGATAAGTAATTTTTCAAGTCCATTTGTTAATTTATTATTGGCTAGATTTAATTTTGTTAAGTTTTGTAATAAATAAAGGTTTTCAGGTAAATCTTTTAACCCTAAATTGGAAAGAATTAATTCCGAGTGAGCATATTTCAATCTTGCTTTTACTAATAAATCCCCACTCAAAATATACTTTCCAAATAGAACATATTGCTCATTTTGATTAGGGTAATTCCAAATTTTTAAAGTTGGAGTTGTTCTTTCGAAGGTTTCATTAGGTTTTTTATTAAATTCATTTTCAATTTCTGAGATGCTATTTTTTTGGCTCACTATCCCTGAGATATTTTCAGAATAAATCGAAATGAACTTATCTAAGAAATAACTTCCATTTTCACCGTCATATACATAATCCTCCTCTGGGGCAACAAGTATCGAAGTTAATTTATGTTCCCAAACTTCACCTTCCTTAAAATTAAGGTCATAAACAAATTGTTCTTTTTTTCTTTGGTTTAATTCATTAGGCAATGAGCGAATTGGATATAACGAATTTTTACTTAATCCATGATGAGGGACATATCCACAATCCAGAATAGAGACGATTTCAATATCTTTTTCAAAACATTGCATATATAGATGCTGCAATTCAAAATGAGATAATCTATTCAATTCATTGTTTGCTTTCAGATAGTCAGAGCATAAAACAAAGGTTTCTTCTTCTTTTATATCCCCGACCTCTATTCCTCCATATCCAGCATAATAGAATAATAAAATATCGCCATCCACTAATTCTTCTTTCAATTCTTCAAATGCTTTAACTATATCTTCCTTAGTCGCATTCCGTAATGGGAATATCTGTTTAAATTTTAAATTGGACATAACAAATCGCTGCATCTTCTCTATGTCAACAATTGCACCTTGAAGTGAAGGAATACTTGCATCATCATATTCATTATTTCCAACTAAAATACAAACTACTCCACTTCCCTTAATTGCACGATTATTTTGCTTGATAGCTGATTCTAGATTTAATTCTTTGATTAAATCAGGATCCAACAAGGTTGTAATTCCCTTATTAGCTTTATTAAGACCTGATTCTAAAAAATCACTAATTTTTTTAAGCTTGGTAATACCTTCTTTTCTTTTCCCTTCCTTAATATCTAGCATACCATCAATAAAATGTTCTACATTTACTAAATTATCAGTTTGTTTATCAGCGGATTGAGTAATTACTTGGTTGGCAGACTTTATTAAACCCAAGCTCATATTTATTCCCGAAACATTTTTCTTCTGCTTGACAACTTGATTAAAATAAGTAATAAGTTCTTCTGCTATTTTGTCTCTATCTAAATATAAATCTGCAGCAAATTCCAAGCTTTTTCTTAAAGAGGTAGAAGTGATTTGTTTAGGATTACTGTCTTTATAGTTTTTTATGAAATTAGCTATTTGAATGACATACTCAACCCCAAGGCTCTTTGTTAAGAAATCTTTTAGAACTCTTTGTGTTTCTGAATCAAACTCAAAAAGATTCCTGCCTAATTTTTTGCAGAGATTAGAGTTTAATAAATCAGCAATAACCACATGTGGAAAAACTAAATTAATATCCGTGTGACTTTTTGCTTTCTCATCTGTTTCTTCTTCTCTAAAGTTTATCCATATTTTTTCTAAAATGTCGATGGTAAAGGCAGGAAAGAAAGCTACATGACAGGCAAACCAAAGATGTGCATTATCCTTATCAGAACCATAGTCATCATATAGTTCTTGAAAAGATTCGACATAAGAGCGAATACTGTTATTTTTTATTTCTATTACTTCACTCAATCTCTTAAATTTTTAATTGCCTCTTCTAGCCCTTTAAAGGTATAAGGAATCATTTTACAAAATAAGGATATGTAACTTGCAGAAGTCCCTCGCCATCTCTCTCGTTCTAAGACAGGATTAATCCATAATATGTTTTGGGAATATTTTTTTAGAGATTCTAAGGTTTTCACGGTTAAGTTTATCCGCTTATTATTCATTTTATTATCTAAAGCCCCTGCGTCACTAAAAAAAAGAATGCAAGACGGATGTTTAATTTTCTCGCCTAAATTACTCATCGTTATCACTTCAGTGGCATTCCTGTTTTTAAAAAAAGCTAACTCTTTTCGTCCCTTATCAGTAATTTCGATTTCTATTGGATAATTGGTGAAAAAGAATTTATGAACATGGTTATTTTTATCCGATGCCAACAAGTCTTTATATAAGCTTTCGGAAAGCTTATAATAAGCCTCCATTGGTCCGCCATTCTCAATAAATAAATAAAAATTTATATTACCAGAATTTTCTAAATGATACTTAGGTTTTGAGATATATCTATCTTTGATGAAGTGCTCTAAAGTTGATTTAATATTGATTCTATTCCCCTCAACCTTAACAACATTGTGTTTTACCTTTTTCCATAATTGTTGAACTCTTCTATGATTAAAAGGAAGGAATTTTTCATCAGAAAATATAAATGGTATCTCTTGTTCTTTCACTATTTCAGGAATTGCAACTGAAGAACCTCCTCCCTGACTAAATTCAAGAAAAAACTCCAAAAAATCTTCTTTTCCAGTTTCTACTTCGTTATTTGGATTTTCTGTTTCAGGCAATTTTTTTGTTCCATTATCTTCTTCTTCCTTATCATTATTATTAGTTGATTCCTCTTGTGTTTCATTAGAAATGTCATTACTGCTATTGCCTTTATTAATATCCTCTTCATCCTTAATGGTATCCTCTTTTTCTTTGATTTGTTTATCCAACCAATATTTTAAGCTCCTATCAAAATGATGTTCAAAGTACACATTCATTTTAGTTCGTTGAACCCAAAGTGTCCTACATAAATTTTTTAGTTTTTTAATTTTTATTTGCTCAGAATCCCCTTCATTCATCCATTTACCAGAAACAAATACATGCAAAAATGTTTCGAAATTGGTAATATCCAATTCAAAGCCCTTCTCCTTTTTTAAATTCAAATAAAGGTCGTAGAAGAATATATTAGGTATGTCTTTTTGTCCAATCAAATTTTATAGATTCAGTTTAGTAGCAATTTTAGCATCATCTAAATTTTTAAATAAAACATCTTGAAAGACTACTTTTTTCAAAAAGTCATCATCATCAACTTGAAAAGATTTGTCAAACAAGATATGATGATGCACAACTCTATACCAATCAATCATTTCACTCGTAGAGGGAAGTTTTCTTATATTAGGGTCAGCATTGGCTACCTTACGTATTTTGATAAATTTGTCCACTAATTGTGCAATTAAATCGGCCTGTTTTGGTTCATCTTCTAGATTCTTTTCCTTTAACTTTTCTGTATATTCAGCAACACTAAGAAGGTTCATTTCTTCAGTATATTGCTTCTCAAAAAGGGAAGAACGCCCTTGTAATATTTCGATTAGCTTATCTTTTTCTAAGAAATTTATATAATGAAAAACACATCTTCTTAAAAAAGCATTGGGTAACTCTCTTTCATCATTACTTGTGATAATGATAACTGGTGCCTCTTCTGCTTTATATTCCTCATTAGTTTCTGGTATAAAAAATCGTTTTTGGTCTAACTCTAATAACAAATCGTTAGGAAAATCAATATCCGCCTTATCAATCTCATCAATTAACAAGACTGCAGGGTACTCTTTTTTTGAGGCTAAAAAAGCTTTACCTAATGGTTTAAAATGTCTATAGTCAGTAGCTTTTTTTTCTTTTAATTTCATATGATCCTCTGTTGCAGGTCCATATGAACTTAAAAGTTGTGCATCTCTTAACCTTCCCAAATGGTCGAAGGTATAAACCCCGTCAATTGCTTTTGAGGTAGATTTAATAAACCACTCAAAATAATGATTCCGATAATTATCATCCGCAACTACCTTTCCACTTTTCTTTTTTTCTTCAAACAACTCATGTGCAATTGCCTGTGCTAGCTTTGTCTTACCACAGCCTGGTTCCCCTCGAATCAAAAGAGGTCTTTTAAGCAATTTAGCATAATTTACTGCCTCAATTAATTCTTCGCTTGGTATATAGGGTGCTATTTCCTCATCAATATCCTCTTTACTAACCTGTGCTATGGATTCAAATTTATTAGGCTGATATTGATTAAATTTGATTTCTTTTTTTAGGAGGCTAGTGCCTTTATAGAATTGATTTATTTTCATACTATTTTTCATATCTGTCATTTATCGAAAGTATTCTTTCATGATAATTTTCGAGTTCAAATTTATTACAAATGGTTTCAACAACTTCACCCATAGGAGAATGTTCTTGAAATATTTCATTAAGTTCATCCTTAATTGAATTATAAAGAGGTAGTTTATTTAAATTTTTCAAATTTATACTAAACCAAGTTTCTAAGTCTTGTAAAGGTAAAAATGAAATCGGGTCTAAAAATTTATTAGAATAATGTTTGTCCTTAAAGCTAGATTCAATCTCCCATGCACATGTATCGGAACAGTATCTTTTATTTAGTACAAAAAAGAAAAATCTATGTTTAATTTCGTGTCCATTCAAAGCCTCTCTAAATTCAGTCCAAAAATTATAGACTAGTTTGAAAAAAAGAGGGTCAGAACATTTATAATTCAAAAGAATAACAACATCTTTTATATGTGCTTGCTTAACTATTGCTTCTACACAAGAAAGTTTTCTATTCATTGAAAAACCTCCACTTACAATTTCATCAAAAAGAGTTGACCAAAATGATTCTAAAGTAAAAGAACTAACATCTGCTTCTTTAATGGCAAATTCGTGAAAGTGGCTAATTGGACTATTAATATTTGCTAATGTTAAAATTCTTCTGACTAATAATTCATGTGCACATTTTTCTGTTCCTTCCAAAACGAAAAAGTTGTATTTACTTATATCACTTCCTATTATTACCTGCTTGTTAAAATTCAATACTTCGAATTTTTCATCCAGCTCTTTTTCAATCAGTGAGTTTTTAAGCGCTTGTTTAGAATTCAAGATTTTCAACTCAGTTATAAAGGTTTCTTCTAAAAATGAGGTTAGACTGCCTCCTTTTGTCTCAAATAGCATTTTTACGGAGAAAAAATTAATTTTTGGAAAAATTAAATCTTCTATAATTTCAATATCATTATCCTTTATTATACTGATTTCACTTTCATTTCCAGAGCAATTAACAACACTAACTTTACAGTTATCTGTGTAGAATTCCTTAATATTTAAAGCTTGAAATTGGTCATAAAACCCCTCAGTCAAGAAAAAAATAACCGAATCAAAATGCTCTAATTTTTTAAAATCTCCTTCTATGTTCAAAAAGTCCTCAGAAGTAAAAACCTTTGTTCTTAGGTCCGTTTTATCATTAAGCTTTGCGTAAACACTCCTTAGTGATGTGTCTAATGATTTTGCAAAATCATTTTGGTCATTATTGATATAAAAGTGAAGAATCTTAATTTCCTTATCGGTAGAATTATCTGGAATCTTGTCAAACAACTTCCATTTAGAATTTTCCTTCGTTGTTATATTCCAAGGAAAGATATTATTTTTAATTTTTCTACCTTTAATTTCACGTTTATTACCTCTATCTGTAATAGAAATATTTCCTGTTTCAAACATCAACTGAACTTTACCAAAAGCATTTACAATTTCATCACCGTTATTTAACAAAGTGTATAAATGCTGAGTAAAAAGTATGGCATCTCTTTCGTAAATTGTATCTGTAGTTTCTATAATAACTTCAATATGTACAATTTCTTTTAGTTTCTCACCGATATAATTAGAGACACAACTATTTAAAATAATTATTTTTAGATTAGGATACCAAGAAATGAATTCTTTAAATTTTTCAATAGTAACTATACCATTACCTGTTGCATCTGCATCAAATAATAAACCTTCTTTACCTGAATGTCCAGCGAAATGTAATATTTCTATATCAGGGTTTTTATTATTATCTCGATTGTTTTCAAATAGATTAAAAAGGTCAGGAAAAGCTACGTAAGCCTCTCTTATAGATTGGACAAACTGATGGTCATCTGGAAACAAGTCCCTGATAACTTTGTGTTCATCGCCAGTTAGCTTCAAATCTCCCTTCTCCGCACTTACAAATAAAAATTTCTTTCTGCTCATTATAATACCTTCTTTATCTCTTGAATACTTTTTTCGTCTTGAAAATAAGTCATGTGTATACTTGGAACTTCTGTAGAATGATATTTAGGATTCCTTTTTTCGGGTACACCTTTCATACTCTGTTCTGATACAATCAAATCACTTTTAAGTGGGGCAGCGTAGAATAATTTGCCTCCTAATTTATAAACCTTATTTATCAATCGCTTTTTGTCAGCATTATCTTCTAAGTAATCAGTAAGATTTCCATGAATAATATGATAAGGGATTTTAGGGTCGTTAGCATTTGATAAGTTTTGTAACCATAGGTCTTGATGCCCCCAAGTCATTTGATTAAGCGTCTTGTTCGACTTGAATTTACCATTCGCTAAAGCAAATATCTTTTTTAAGTTGGATAATCCCCTAAATAGATTTGCCGTAAAAAATAGAAGTGGTAACCATTGAAAAACTGCTCCACCTATAGATGCAAACTTAGAACCCATATTGGGTGTACCTGCTAACACTAGCTTTTTTACTATTTCTCTGCCATTCATTTGTTCAATCATACTTCTACTCACTAATCCTCCCATTGAATGAGCCAAAATCGTAATTTTTTTACTTTTACTTATTCCTATCAACTTTAAATTTTCTAATAATTTCCCTGCAGTTGCATCAATTGGTGTATTCAGGTTTTCATAATTAAAAGTTAGGACAGCATCATATCTCCCTTCTTCAACTAATTCATTGGCTAATTTAACCATCTGTTTGGTATTGCCCAAGATTCCATGAATTAATAATAATGGATTTTGTGAATTGTCTATTTTATTTTTGATTTCAGGTAAAGTATCCAATTCATATTCAGTTTTTGTATCGACCCATTTTAATATATGTGTATCGTCATCTATTTTACTCACATCTATTTTAGCAAAAAATAGACGACATGACTGCCAAAAACTTTTAGATGAATTATCTTTTGGTAAATAATGAATATCAAAATTATATTGCCCATCTTCGGACCACTTACAATCTAATGGAATAAAATATTCGCCATCATAAGATAAAGGAATTATAATACCATCGCCTTCATTCGAGATACTTATCGTCATTGGATTTTCTATAAGTATTTCCTCATTTTGCAGATTCTTAATTTCAATACAATTAGGTACACCTGATAAACTTTTCTCTGATTCAAAGGATAGAATTTCTACATCATCAATATTGAAAAATTGATTGACTATTTGGTGTGTATCTAAAGATTTACTGTTTTTAGGAATGACTCTAGTTAAAATATCTCCTTTGAGATTAGTAGGAGCATTAATTTGTATTTTGTCAGAAACTTTAATTGACTCATTTCCGAATGATAGTTTCCTTTTTATTGTTTTAACTCGAATTTCTTTGGTGAACCATTGTTTCCTATATTTCTTAGATTTAATAACCTCTCGTAAATTTCCTCGGTCAGCGTTTTTATTACAAATTATTACTCCATTTTCTTTAAATTCATTGATTAATGGTAAATCTTTTTGAGTTAATGCAAGTGCCTCAATATATTCTTCTGTAGAAATAAAAATCTTAAAAATATCGCAGGTTTCATTTTTTGTTTCTGGAATTCCCAAGGCATCATATCCTTCTTCAATTTCAAATACTTTTCTATTCTGGCCAATTTTATGAGGGACTGTGATATTATTAGACCATTGGTCTATACCATAGGATGGACTAAAATAGAGTAAAGTACATTTGATAGGTACTCTAGTTTTATTTACTATAGATAATTCGTATTCTAATTCAAATTCATCGTACTCGTTTTCTGCTAGTTCAATTTCTACTAGTTCTTGATTATTGTAGGTAACTCCTGAATTTTTATTTGTAAAAATGAATTCAACTTCATCTGGGTCAAATCGAAGATTCTTATTTTTTATGGCTAATTTATGTTCCCATCTGCTTATATCTTCTAAGTCAGAAAAGAGGTGTCTAAAAATTTCATCCTCGCCATTACCTGAATAGGCTATAATTTCCTTGTTTTTATCGTTATCCAGAATACTAGCTCTATCATTCGTAATTTTAATGGAATATTGAGCATCTTTTATTCTATTTTCAATTTTAAAATTTATTGGAGTCAGTTTATCTAAAGCATTAATAAGCCTTTGATTGCCAACTTCATCAGATAAATTATCAATGAGAATAGGTTGTGCTAACGGACTTGTTAAAACAGCTTTTAGATTTGTTTGACTAGTATTAATCGCATCAACTAATTCTATTCTTGAATAATTAGGAAAAATTGATTCAACTTTACCTTTAGAAATAATTTGATTCCCATTAAAAATTTCCACAAATACTTCCCTATCAGTAGGCATTCCATGAATTGCTCCAATTTTTATTTCCCATTCATCATTCTTTCTTAATAAGTCTAAATATTTTCGATTTCCCTTTTCATTTAAAAGAAAGCTGCCATAGGCATTAAAATAATGATAATTATTAATTCGGGGATTTTGAAGAATGCCATCTTGTTTCATTTTAGTCCTAGCAACATTGAAGAGGCTTACATAATTTTCGGTTGGATTTTGCCTTATTGTTTCCGTCAGATATTTCGTAAAAGCACCAATACTATTTGGATATTTTAATTCTCTAGCTTTTTCTTTTTCATCACAAGCGGCAAGTAAAATATGCTTAGTATGAGGAATCTTTGGTTCATTTGGAAAGTTATCTGCGTAATGTCTATTTATGTACGAGTCATATTTTCTGATTCCTTCCTTTGTATATGCGCTTCTTAATAATTCATTACTATCATCAGCTTCCACTTGCCTAGTAGCGCCTAATTTAATATCATTGATATTTCTCGTCCCAGAACCAGCGTGACAACAATCAAAAATAACAATGATATTGTCGCACTTTTTTCCTATTCGGTTTAATAAAATTGCAATTTCTTTATCCGCTAAATCTTTTCCATTTTTTTCTCGACTATCATGCAAAACTAAGGTTTCAGAGTATTTTTCTGGATAGATAGCATTAAACTGAGGAGCTTGTCTTTCTCTACAACCATGACCACTATAAATAAAAAGGAAAATGTCGTCTTTCTTTAAATTTTGGAAAGTATCAGAATTGAACGCCTTAATTACCTTATCATAAGTAGCATTAGCATCTGCTAATTCTTGTACATTTTTTTCAAAATCAATGTTTAAATTATTCTTGTAAACATCTTGAAGTAGGCTTTTATACGCTTTAATGTCATTTTTACAACCTGAGAGGTTGGATACGTTTTCTCCATATTCATCGACTGCAACGAATACACCGTAAAGGATTGGTTTATTGAGCATGTTTTTGTTTTTATTCAAAGTTTTGGTTTAAGCTGTTACTAAGAAAAAGTAGAGTTTCAAGAATCGTTGTTAAGCTGTCGTCAAAATAAGAGATAATTTCTATATAAAAAAATGAATGTTGAATTATGTTGATTTTTAGTCAGTTATAGAAATTTTTCAAAAATTAATTCTACAAAAATCAGAATCAAATTCAAACTATTTTGATTATAAAAAATCTTTATAATTTAGAATAAATTGCTAAAAGATATATTTTAGGGCAATTTTATAACTAAATAAATTACATTGTAAAAATTTAGTGAATTAATTTGTTAAAAAATTGCATTTGTATCGCATTTAAGTTACACTTGTAAATATTTAATCATGTAATATATCTGAAAATAAAGTTCTATGGACTTAGATTACTCTCTCTATTACTCTTCTATCTCTATCAATACTAAAGGCATTAAACCTGTCTATGGTGCAACTGGTTTGGGGAAAACTTATGGAATAAAGGAATTTATAAAAAAAACACTCGCCAAAAATCCTTTTCAAAAATTTATCTACATAACAAATAGACATGCCCTAATTGAAGAAATATATAATGAACTACAAGACGATTATGGAATTAAGGTAAGCTATTTAAAAGGAAAAACCGAAAGTCTCAAAGAATTACAAAAATCTAAGAAGCTTAAAATCATTTTAGACCACCTAATAAATATTGGCTTTTTTAATTACGAAATAGAAAACAAAGAAGAAATTCACTACCAATTTGAGAAATGGTTAGAATCATTAACACAAAGAGAGAAAGAATTTTTGGAGAACCCTACCTTTAAATTAATTGAGCAAGAACTTGAGAAAATATACAATAGAATTTTAAAACGTTTATATCAAGCTTTTTTCTCTTTAAAGAAAGGCAATAAGAAATTATTTGAAACCTTTCTAAAAGATAAAAATATATGGAAGATATTCCCATTCGTTCAATTTGAAAATGACGAAAATACTAACGTTCTTGTTGGAACCATTCAAAAGTTTTGCTACGGTTTTTTCGATGGTAAAAAATTCCAGAAACTTCATAATTTAAAACATTCCAAAGAAGATAATAACTATGTCATTTTTCTTGATGAATTTGATTTTTTAGAAAATGAAATATTAAGTATTCTTTGTCAAGAACCACAACTTCAAAATTCGATAGAGTTTGTTAGGTTCTTTATGGAGGATTTTGAGGATTTGAGTAGCGAAGAATTCTGGGAAAAAGATAAAAATTTATTAGCAGTAAAGAATGAAATGCAGAAAACATATGATTTTGTTCAAGGAATGGTTGATAAATATAATTTTTTCTTTCCTAGAAATAGGAGATTTACTTTTCGAGATACTGACTTTAGATTAGGAAAGAATCAGCAATTTGTCTTGTTTCAAAACAATAATCACCCTTTAGTTTCTGAATCGTTCTACTTAGAACAAACTAAAGAATCAAGGAAATTTAAAATCGTCAAGGATAGAAATGCTAATACTGTGCACTCATTCGCATTTTTTGGGATGATAAAAACAGCAAAAGAGAGGCTATTAAGAACTTTTGATAGAATTAGAGACCACCAGCTTTTAATGGAAAGTCTCATAAAAGAATTTTGGGATACTAAAAATGATAATACTAAGGGGGAATATCATAGATATATAATGGAAAACTATTCATACAGGGCAATAAAAAGAAAGAACCCTATTAGAAGAGATTTTAGCTACTTTTCTGGTTTTTCATTGATTACCTTAAAAAAAGAAAGCTTACTCGACCCGAATCTTGCCACCATTGAACAATTGGAACTGATACTTTCTCCTGAGGCTATAATTGCTGAGTTAGCTAGCAAAAATCTAGTTTTTGCATTATCTGCGACTTCTGATATTCCACGAATGATAAATTCTTTTGATATGAATTGGTTAGAGCTAAATACTAACTTTATCCAGCCATTGAGTACAGATATTGATTTAATAGAAAGACTAAAAGCAGAAAAACAGAAAATTAGGCAAAGTAAAGTTAGTTATCAAATTAGTAAAAGTATTGACGAAAACCATTTTATGAATGGTATTATTAATACACTCGCAAAAACAGGATACTACACCGAGTCTGGAGAAAATAATAAATCTCAAAATTTAAGAATTGATAAAGCAAAGGACTTTTTTGGATGTATAGATTGGATTGTCAATAAAAGTAAGAATAGAACTCACCTTGTTTTCTCTAATACCTTTAAAAGAGAATTGCCTTTTTTTGATAACAATACTGACTTGAAATTACCTTCTCTTGTCAAGGATAAATTAAAAGGGCAAAACTTTATAGTTGAAAATTTAAACGCTGGATTTAAGGTTACTTATGGAACTCAAAGATTCAATATCCTCTTCTTAAACGCTAAACAAAATAAATTACTTGGAGAAAAAATAGAATTAAGGGAGTCCTATGATAATCTATTTTTAGATAAATCTTCAGAAAAAGTAATTTTAGTAACCCAATATGCTACCGCTAGTAATGGGTTGAATCTTCGTTGCCTTTCAGAAAAAAATGGGGAAGAAACCGATTTTGAAGGAATCCATCTTCTAGAACCACGACATTTTTGGTTTGATACAAGTGATGAAAATAGAAATGCAGCACTAAATAACAAGAAAAAGGTTTTTTGGTATTTTTGGAAATTGTATAAAAATGGTGAATTGGGCGCAAATCGGTTTGAAAATTTCCTTAAGAAGACCAATCTAAAAGAATTTAATAATTTCTATAAGGAGACCAATGAATATATTTTAAATCAAATGGCCTTATTCCATCAAGCTCTTGGAAGAGTAGATAGAAAACGAAAAAAGCTACCCTTAATTGAGATTACACTAGCTAAAGAAGTCCATAATATTTTTGTTGATTTTCTTACCAAGCCGATATATCAAGAGAGAAATGAACTAATTGAAAGAGAAAGAATAACTGCAACATTCATTTTACAACTAAATGAGGCAATTATAAAAGTAGCTAATAAAGAATTAATTAAAGCACAACTTTCTTCATCGGAAGATATTTCTGAACAACAAACAAATAGTAGAGGACAGGTAAGTAAACTACTAGAACGTATTAAGCAAATTAATAAGGGAATTATTCAAAATGAAGATGCTAAGGCAATTATTAAGACCTGGAATCTTGTTAGAAATTATGTATTAAAACATGATTATAATACTATTATCGATATAAGAAATGATTTGACTATTAATTTTAAGGAATTAACCTTTGAGACCATGTTAATCCAAAATGATGAAAAACTATATGTTTCAATAACTGATTTTATCTTATACCCTGAAAAATTCAAAATTGAAGAAGATATTTTTGAATGGGATTTAAATGGCCCTTATAAGTATCTCATACAAAATAACTTCCTAGCAGATGAGTTTAGAAATCTAGGTTACTCCACCAGTTTCAATAGAAGTGAGAGTTATGAGCAAAGACAGAGAGTTTTCACTCCTTATATAAACCAAGCCATATTAATAGGTGCTATCGGAGAAGAAAGTATAAAGTGTTTATTGGCGAGAGAAGGTTTCTTTTGTGAAAGTGAAGAAAAAACTCCATTCAAATTGTTTGAATTATTTGATGCAAAACTAGAGGGGTTACCTATCTACATTGATTTTAAGAATTTTAGTAAAAGGACACAAAATTTATTTGAACTAAAAGAAGATGACTATTTATATGACCCTGATTTTGATAGTAGGCGATTCCTCAATAAGGTAATGCGAAAAAGAAACAGAATTGTAGCAGTAACTGGAGATGAAAGCTTAAAATATTTAATAATCAACTTTGTTTCTTCAAACGATGTGAAATCCAAATATTTCGATGACCAATTAAATCCTGTTGATTTTTTTGTAGATAGCTCAATCATAGTAATTCCTAGTGCTATATCTGAAGAAAAGCCCAACGAAACCTCAATTGAGTTTAATAATATGATTAGTTCTCTAAAGCATTATGAACATTAAAACACCTAAACTGATGAAATTAGCTAACCAAAAAACAACGACTTTATTATTAGATTTCACTAGTGATGCGTTATAAATACAAGAAAATCAATTAGTTATGATTGCTATTT
>CAZXYA010000114.1:0-19526 GCA_964644655.1 uncultured Saprospiraceae bacterium
GAACTAGGAGGAGTATAATAATGTGATGTGAATAAAAAATTACTAACTCCAGTAGGTTAAATTAGTCAACCAGCTAATTTAAAGGTCTATGCTATTTGATAGAAATAGACTTGAGTATTTTTATACTATCTACTCTTCTTGGTAATCCATATGATTAATTATCCTTAAAAAAGGCTGATACGTAAGCAATTAAGATAATAACCAATTTTGCCTTTACTCATAATAAGGCTGTTGATAGAGTTATTAGGTTCTTTTCAAAAACCTATCCTAAAGAAATAAACACTCCTGTTCTTAGTACTATTCGCTCTCCTGAGTTTTTCATAAATCCACTTTTCAAAAAGTGTTTTGTTTAGTAATTCCTTAGTAACTAGCAGATAATAAGTCCGTCATTTGGAGGTAAATATTTTGAGCCAAGACGAGGCATTTTTTGAAGGAATAGCCCTAGCTATTGCTGAAAAAAATAACATGAGCAAACGCCGTTTGTGAACCGCTTGCGGATGGGATGCCTTGGCTTAAAAGATTATCGGTGAAATGGTGGAGTTATTTTTTACTTGTTACTTAATGGCAGTAATCCAAATGAATAGTTTGTTGTTAGTTTAAGCAAGCTCTTTCGCTTTTAGGCGTAGGCATTTTAAAAAAACTGTTGGAAAAATTTGGCTAAACAATGCCTTTTAAATCAGGTACAGCTACAAAGTTACTTATTGTGGAAAAAGAACTTATTATTAATTCTACTCCTACAGAAGTAGAAATTGCGTTATTGGAAAACTCTAAATTAGTAGAACTACATTTTCAGAAAACCAATAATAACTTTACCGTTGGCGATATTTTTCTCGGCAAGGTTAGAAAACTGATGCCTGGATTAAACGCCGTATTTGTGGATATTGGCCACAAAAAAGATGCCTTCTTACATTATACCGACCTTGGTCCAAAGTTAAAATCACTTATTAAATACACCAATGGTTCTGTTTCTGGCGGTTTAACGACTCCAATGTTAGACAATTTTAAATTTGAACCTGAAATTCTTAAAACAGGTAAAGTTGACCAAGTGCTAAAAAAACGACAACCACTTTTAGTACAAGTGTTGAAAGAACCTATCTCTACCAAAGGGCCAAGATTAAGTTGTGAAATTACCATTCCAGGAAGGTACTTGGTCTTAACACCTTTCTCTAATGTAGTAGCCGTTTCTAAGAAACTAAGCAATTCAGAAGAACGAAAACGTTTACAGACTTTAGCAGAAAGCATCAAACCTAAGAATTTTGGTTTGATTATTAGAACGGCTGCAGAAGGCAAAAAGGTAGCAGATTTACATGAGGAGTTAAGATTGATGGTAAAGAAATGGGAGGATATTTATGCGCAAATGCAGAAGAATCAACCTCCCATGAAACTACTAAGTGAATTGGATAAAGCCTCTAGTATTTTACGAGATGTTTTAAACGATTCTTTCAATCGCATAGTGGTAAATGATCGAGAACTGTATGAAAATATTAGACGTTTTCTTGGATCTATTGCACCCGATGCAGTAAAGATTGTGAATTATCATAAATCCAATAAACCCATTTTTGATACCTATGGGATTTCTCGACAAATAAAAGCTTCTTTCGGAAAGACCGCTACTATGGCAAGTGGTGCGTATTTGGTAATCGAACATACCGAAGCCATGCATGTCGTGGATGTGAATAGTGGTCCTAAAACGCCTAGTTCTAATCAAGAAGAAGCTGTTTTAAGAGTAAATTTAGAAGCAGCCGAAGAAATTGCTCGACAATTACGCTTAAGAGATATTGGTGGCATTATTATCGTCGATTTCATTGATATGAGAAACGCGGAACACCGAAAGCTATTGCTTAAAGCAGTTCGAGATTCGATGAAAAAAGACCGAGCACAGCATACTATTCTACCTTTAAGTAAGTTTGGTTTAATGCAAATTACTCGTCAACGAGTCAGACCAGAAGTAAAAATTAATACCGCAGAAGTTTGTCCAGTTTGTGAAGGTTCTGGAAAAGTAAATGCCACCATTTTATTAACGGATGATATTGAACGAGATTTAGAATTTATCATTCAATCTCGACCAAATTCTAAAATTTTAATCAAAGCCCATCCTTATGTTTGCTCTTATTTAAAGAAAGGATTTTGGAATAGCTTCCCTGTTAAATGGTATAAAAAGTACTATAAATGGATTAGAATAATGGCTGATGAAGATTTTCATATCAACCAATATAAGTTCTTTGACGGAAATGATGATGAGATTAGATTGAATAATTAGAGATTTTGTAAGCATTGGTTTTTGCAAGTCTATAGCTCAGCTACAAATTTCTAATTAAAATAAAAAATAGCTAAGTTCACTAATTAGTAGACTTAGCTATTTTTTTGAAAACTATCGTATCTTATCGTAAATGTTTAGTTTAGTAACAAAACACCAGAAGCCAAGAATTTCAACTCTTCTTTAGGCTCAATAATCGCTGCTATTTCTGATGGCGACTTACCTTCATCTTCCGCATAATGCCTTAATTCTTCTACAGGCGTTACTTCCTTAAAAGCATAACCTTCCATAATTACTTGCTTACCTGCAATGTCTTTAGGCATAAAAAAGCCGTAATCTTTAAATTTAACAAACATACTCGGTTGGTCTGGATTATCCGAAACAATATTCATCCAGCAACCTTTTGCTTGACACACCCCTTCAACTGTTCCCATTACTTTAGTATTCAAGGAATCTGCGCTTGCCATTTTAGCCACCATTTCTTCGTAAGAAATCGCATTTGTTTTATTAATTTCATCTCCAAACGATAAGGCTTCAACTTTCCCCTCAGGTGTTAACTGTTCTTTTCCCTCAGGAGCCGTATTACAAGCGAATAAAAATATAGAAAAACTAAAGAATAGGAATAATTTGTACATGGTTGCTTTATTGATGGTTCTAGATTTTTAATATATCTATACAAAGATAATCTATACGAAATAGATAGTCAAAAGTTAATGCTATATTTAGAGCGTCAGATTAAAAATTGATACTGCTTATTTTAATAATGCTTCTAAAATCCGTTGGGGAAGCTAATCCGTTGGGCGTGTTTTTCCCCCAACGGATTAGTTTCCCAACGGATAATTATCAATTATCTATTTTAGCAAAAGGCTATGAGCGTAGGGCAGAGGGTAAAATCAGTACCGAATAGCCACACTCAAAATGTTATCTCCTTCCTCCATTTGGTGTACAGCATCCATCCCTTCTGTCACTTTTCCAAAAATGGTGTATCCTCCATCTAAATGGGGGGTAGGAGAATGGGTAATAAAAAATTGAGTACCTTCTGTATGATTTCCCGCAGAAGCCATACCTATATATCCTTCCTCATCATAATAAGCCAGAGGTAATTCGGATCGGATAGAATAAGCTAAACTACCATAACCATCTCCTCTTGGACAACCACCTTGAATCACAAAATTAGGTACAACCCGATGGAAGTTTTTATCTTTAAAAAAGCCTGATTCCGCTAACTGAATAAAATTAGTAACTGTTCCCGGTGCTAATAAGGGAGATAGGCTAATTCTAATTTTCCCCTTAGTAGTTTGCATAACAGCAGCAGCACTAGTTGAGACTCTTTTCAATAAATTAAAATCTATGGGATGATTAAAAGCAGGTGTATTTTGTTCAATAAGATTCGGTTTACCTTGAAAAAAATTAATTGCTTTTTGAACCTCATTATAAGTTTCTGTTGCTTCCGGCAATTTCAAATTCTGTTGAGCTGCAATAATAATCGGCAAACTATCCTGTAAAATTGTTTTAAAATTATCATTGATGCCATTTAAGATGCTTGATGCAACTGCCATACTTCCTACATCCCCGCTTTTAAAAACATTTAACAAAAGCCCCGATAAGTCTCTAGTTACTCTACGGCGACTAACACCAAAAACCTTGTCAAAATCAGGATTGGCAATGATTCGTCCAACGCCTGAAACCAAAGAAGATTTTTCAACAGCAGATAGCAAATTAGGCGCTTGTTCTAACATAAAAGCATAATTCCAACCAAAATCCCCCATTGCATTTAATATAGCTGCTTTTTCCGTTGAACTTTGCGCACTTAAATATCGCTTTCGTAAAGTAGCATTAATCCCTCCTTTGGTTTCTACCAAATAAGCGGGCAAATTTTTATTCGCTGCTTCTAATAAAGCCAATTGTACCTGCCAAGGGCGATCTACTTTGGACATTTTGTAGTAATTAGCAGCTTGTCGAGGGCTTCCGTTATTAATTAAAAAACGGGCCGCCATTTGGGCAATTACTAAATTAGGATCATCAATTGCTGTCAAAATAGTCGCATTAACACTATCATAATCTGCCCCATTTAAGGCACGAATCGCATTAACTTTAACTCGATAATCCGTTTCTTGATCGAATTGTTGAATTAGCGCACTTGTAGCAGCAGGTGTTTTAATTTTACCTAAAGCTAAGGCTAATGGAATCCTGATTTTAACCTCCTTTTCTGCTGCTAAAGTCTCGCTTAAAGCTTGTACGTTTGCCGTAATATCAATGTCTTTTGCTCTACCTAAATAATTTGCCGCTATCATTCTAACGCTTGGCGGGTATAAGCTATTATTTACAAAAGTCAACATTTTAGAAGTGCCTTCAGCACTCACCATTTTTCTCATAGCAAAGCGATAAATACCATAAGCTTGCCCTCGTAATAATAAAGTATCGGTTGCCTTATAAGTAGAAATGCTAGTCAATAAATTTAAAGTAGCTTCGGGCGCACATTTACCAACAGCTTCCAAAATGATACTATTAGATTTGATATATTGCCGAGCGGTATCATACTGTTCAAAAGCATCCATCAATATATTTGCTCCTCGTTCCTCTCCCAATTGACCAATAGCATAAGCAGCAGCCACTCTTACTTCTTGAATAGGGTCTTTTAGTAATTTGGCTAAACTATCTAAAGCGGTTTTATCTTTAGTTGATCCAAATGCCATGGCTGCAGCATAACGGTAAGACGGATCCTTGTCTTTAAAAAAGGGAAGTAATTTTGCCGTTTTTTGTTCATCTTGATAACGGATAATTTCTTGTAAGGTAGAATCCCTTAAATCTCTAGTTACTTCCGTTAGCACGACTTCTTCTGGTGGAACGCATTGACATAAAATTACCGAAAGTAGAAAAAATAAAATATATTTAAAGTTGTTGGTCATTACGATAGGTTTAACTGGTTGCTAGTTTAACGATAGTAATCAGAAATTATTAAATTTTAATCTGTCAAAAATTTACAATTACAAGAATTAATACGGCAAATCATTGGAACAGCTTGTCCTTTCTTAAACAGCGCAAAAATAGTGGCTTTCTACATTTTAGTGAAAGAAATAGTGGACACATTCTTCTTTTTAAAATCCTTTTGCCGCTTTATCTCTTTTTTTGGACAATTTTTTTGTAATTCTGCGTTTTAAATAAATGTTAAATTATAAATTTAATGCGGAATTTCTGTATAAAAATAATCACGCAACATTTTTATAGTCAACGTTTTATGAATTTAGGGTATTAATCGCAAAAAAATAGCTATTTTAAAAAACGGCACGAGGTACATCGCACCAACAACCTTTGTATCTAGTTTTTAGCTACTTTTTTTAAGGTACAGCGTAACGGCCACCTTTGTAAAAGAGCGAAAAAGGTGGTCGGTGCGATGCACCTTAACTGTTCTTTTGCATACAAATGATACAAATGTAGTCGGTGCGATGCACCTTGCTATCTTTTTGTGATCAATTATAGTAATAGAACTGAAACATATTAGGTGCAAAACGTTTTTTTTAAAACAAAGCTCGTTCAACAACTAAAGGTAATTTTTTTTAAAATGGATATTTACGAACGTAAATCTAAGTGGAAATGGTATTTGGGAATTGCGGGATTCATTGTATTGCTAATTTCAATGCTTTATACCAACTATTTAGCTGACCAGTTGAGTAAAGGAGAAGAAACGAAAGTAAAATTGTATGTAAATGCATTAAAGGAATTAAGCAAAAAATATGAAGAAAATGAAAACTCTGGTACTGATGGTTCAGAAGAAGATTTGACAGATTTTCTTACTGAAGATTTAACTGCCCAATTGAATACAGTTAATTTGCTAGATGATGTTCCTGTAATTTTAGTTGGTGAAATAGGAGAGATAGATTCAGGTCGCAACTTTGGAGAAGAGCAAGACACAGATATAGCGTATTTAAAGATAGAATTAGAAAAAATTAAAAAACTAGGAATAGCCCCTATTGATGGTCCAGGAGGCTACGCTGATAAAATTTATTACAAAAACACCCAATTACTAACCTTACTCCAGTATTTTCCATTGCTTCAATTTCTTTTATTAGTTGGTTTTGTAGCTATAGGCTACCTTGGTTTCAGCTCCTCCCGTCGAGCCGAACAAAACCAAGTTTGGGTAGGAATGGCAAAAGAAACAGCTCATCAATTAGGGACACCAATTTCCGCTATCATGGGCTGGATTGACCATTTAAAAGATATGTATGGGAGTGATGAATATATGTTAGATGTGGTTACTGAACTCAAAAAAGATACAGGCAGATTAGAACTGATAGCGGACCGATTTTCTAAAATTGGTTCTGAGCCTAAGATGGAACCAATCAATATTTATGATGAACTAGAAAGCATGCGGGCTTATATGCAAAGACGAGCTGCTCGTAAAATAGTGTTTGACTTTCCAGACCCTACAAAAACACAAATGGTCCACATTAATCCACCTCTATTTAATTGGGTGCTAGAAAATTTATTGCGAAATGCATTAGACGCAATGGACGGCAAAGGGAAAATTAGTGCGGAAGTCTATAAAGAAAAAAATTATATCTGCATAGATGTTAGTGATACTGGCAAAGGCATTCCTACCTCAAAATTCAAAACCGTTTTTAAGCCAGGCTACTCTACAAAGAAAAGAGGATGGGGTTTAGGTCTTTCTCTTGCTAAAAGAATAATTGAGACTTATCACTCTGGCAGGATTTTTGTGAGTAAATCTGTAGCTAATGAACAAACTACTTTTACTATAAAACTCCCTGTAAATCACCATGTTAGAGGAGCAATCACAGATTAATCACCTTTTTTGGCACAGTTTGCACCGAATTAATTATTTCGTGCTACTCTTACTTAGTGCCTTCCTTTTACTTCCCCTCGGCAGTAAGGCCAATCCATTATTTCAAGATATTCCTGTTACAGTAATTGATGCTAAAACTGGCGAGCCATTATTTCCAGTTAATATCTATACGGAAGATACTCGTTTTTTTGTGTCTACTGATATTGACGGAAAAGCCCTTATTAAAAATCTAGGTTATAGAGATATAGTTGTTTTTAGTTATACTGGCTATAAAACATTAAAATTTCCTGTGTATGAGATAAGAAATAAGAAAGGGAAAATTTTTATGGAAGAGGATATAGAACTCTTACAAGAAGTAGTAGTAATAGGCAGACGAGATGACCCGATTCAAGAGATACCTTATCAAATAGAAAGAATTAGCCAAAAAGATATTCAATTCAGTAATGCGCAAACTTCCGCAGATTTATTAGAAAAAAATGGCAATTTATTTGTACAAAAAAGTCAAATGGGTGGTGGTAGTCCTATCATTAGAGGTTTTGAAGCCAATCGTGTTTTATTAGTAGTCGATGGTGTGAGAATGAATAATGCTATTTATAGAAACGGTCATTTACAAAATGCGATTACTATTGATCCTGCCATTCTAAAACAAGCAGAAGTTATTTCTGGTCCAGGGTCATTGACTTATGGGAGTGATGCACTAGGTGGCGTTGTGCACTATCGAACCAGAGACCCCGAATTAGCTTACGGACCTAATGAGGATTTAGTACTCAAAACAAATGCTTCTTTGCGATATGGTTCTGCAAATTTTGAAAAGGCATTTCATGTTGATTTTAATCAAGGGCAAAAAAAGTGGGGGTCTCTAACCAGTTTTTCTTGGGTAGATTATGGTCATTTAGTTTCAGGAGATGTTCGACCAGATGCTTATCCTGAATTTGGCAAACATTATGTTCGACCAGCGGATGATTTAACTTCTCGAGATAAATTTGCCAATCCTAATGTAAATAGACAATGGGGTACAGAATATAGCCAAATAGACTTTCTGCAAAAAATAAAATTTCAACCTAATGATAATTTATATTTTGTAGCTAATATGCAATGGTCGCTATCCTCTCCTATTCCTCGCTATGATAATTTAGCAGAAACAATAGCAGACTCTAGCGATATAAAATGGAGAGAATGGTTTTATGGGCCTCAACATCGAGTCCTAGGTTCTATTAAAGCTAGAATATTAAATCAAAAATATTTTGACCGAGGAACCATTATCGCTTCTTTTCAGAAGGTGGATGAAGATCGAATTCAACGAAGATGGGCTAGAAATTGGAGAAGTGTAAGCGAAGTAGATGTGTTTGTTTATTCTTTAACGGCTGATTTTGATAAATTTTTAACCGATGATGAGCGCATCACCTTTTCTTATGGACTAGATTTAAGTAGAAATGACGTTAATTCTAGGGCATTTGAAATTTATGTCCATCGGGGTAGTCAACAAGGAGATATATTACTCGATGGGGATGATATTATTTCCCGTTATCCTAGTGGCGGTAGTTCTATGACTAGTTATGGTGCTTATAGTAATCTTAAGTGGAAAAGTAAAAATAATGTTTTAGCAGCTGAAGCAGGTTTGCGCTATAGCTATGTTCAATTAGCAGGTTTTTTTGGCGCAAATGATCCGATTCAATGGCCCCAAAATTACATAAGTGGGATTTTTTTAAATAATGATGCACTTACTTTTGGAACGGGCTTAACGGCCAATACCAAAGATAAATGGCAATTTCGAGCCTTAATTGCTTCTGCTTTCCGCTCGCCAAATATTGATGATTTTGCCCAGATTCGAGAAAAAAATGGCTTTATTACGGTGCCTAATCCTGATTTAAAACCTGAAGAAGCATTTACTTTTGAAGCAACTGTAGGGAAACAATTCGGGCACATTAAAACAGATAATGCTGGAAAAAAATCAGGCATGAGTTTGAATATTAGTACAACTGCATTTAGGACAAATCTAAAAAATGCCTTAACTCGACAAAATTTTGCTTTACCAGATGGTAGTACTGTTATATTTAGAGATGAAGAAGCATTAGAAATACAAGCTAATGTCAATTCTACTACCGCTAATGTAACTGGTATTTCTGGTAATTTAAGCTTTAAAATAGGTGGTAATTTTGAACTAAAGTCTAGTATTAATTATACCAAAGGCACTTTTCGTTTCCAAGATAATATTGAAGGTGTTGCCATCGATACCATTGTTCCTTTTGCACATATTCCACCCTTATATGGTAAAACAAGCTTAACTTTCAATTTAGGCAAATGGAAAATCTCTCCAACTGTTCGATATAATGGAAGGAAACGACCTAATGACTATGCCGTAGCTTCTGCCAGACTAATTAACGGAGAAGTCTTTTTAAGAAGAGATGGTACCTCCGATAATATTGATTATACCCCTTTTGGTTTTATAGATGTCAATGGCGATCCTTGTGACCCTATCGAGCCTCGTGGCGATCCTTCTTGTCAAGAGGGCTATGCTGGTTCTTTGGCTTGGACAACTTACAATATCTACTCAGAATATCAAATTAACGATAAATTCTCGCTCAATCTAAGTGTTGAAAATATAGCAAATTTACATTATCGTCCCTTTTCTTCTGGCGTTAGTAGTGCTGGCAGAAATTTTATTATCGGGTTAAGAGCTAGTTTCTAAAATTAAGGATTAAGGGAACAGGTAAAATATTTTCTTCAAAACGAATGTCTACTTTAATTGGTAGTGCTTTTCCACCTGCTTTTTCCATTTCTTCAGCAGCCGTAAAAATCGTGCCTGCTAATTTTGGATGAGGCGTCGTTGTTTTGGCAGCGATAACGACATTCGCTCCTTCTTGAGCTAATCTCAAACCAATGGCTTTGCCAATTCCTCTACTTCCTCCCGTAATGAATACGGTCTTTCCTTGAAAATTTTGCATTTTGTCTTTTCTATTTTGATTGATAAATATTTTGTCTATAGATTTCCCTACAAACTAATTATGGCAAAAGTAGCTAAATGCCAGCGTTAATTTCCTGTTAAAGTAATAAATGTCAGAACGAAAGAATTGTTGCAAACGTTATTTTCGTACATTTAAATCCGACTAATTCTAAAAATTTAAAATACGACAGCATATGAAAAATCTCCTATCCTTGGTTTTTGCTGGAATTATTGGAGGCTTAATTACTTTAGGTGGGCATCAGTTGATGCAGCAAGAAGCCCCGATTCAGCAACCCCTTGCTAAACAAGTTAGCACAAATGTAACAACTCCTGTTAGTTCGAAGCCAGTCCCTTTAAATTTTACCGAAGCTGCATCTATTGCAATGCCAACGGTTGTACATATCAAAGCCTCAGAAAGCAAAGGACAAGCTCAATATAGACGAGATGATGAGCAAGAAAATAGCCGAGATATGCTTGATTTTTTCTTTGAATCTCCTTTTGGTGGTGGTGGTTCTCCCTTTGGCGGTAGACAGAAAAAAGGAACTGGTTCTGGCGTCATAATTTCTAATGATGGATATATTGTGACCAATAAGCATGTGGTAGATTTTGCGGACGAATTAGAAGTGACCTTATTCGATGATCGGACTTTCAAAGCCACTAAAGTAGGTATTGATCCAAGAACTGATTTAGCCGTCATCAAAATAGATTCAGAGAATTTACCAACTATGGAATTTGCCAATTCTGAGCAAGCACAAGTAGGAGAATGGGTCTTAGCAGTAGGTAATCCATTTGATTTAACTTCTACTGTTACCGCAGGAATTATTAGTGCTAAAGGAAGAAGTATTGGGGTGATCAAAAATTCCCAAGCTATTGAAAACTTTATTCAAACGGATGCGGTTATCAATCCAGGAAATAGTGGCGGTGCATTGGTCGATTTAGATGGCAATTTGGTAGGAATTAATACAGCTATTGCTACACCAACGGGTACCTTTGCAGGGTATTCATTTGCAATTCCTTCGAATATGGTTATGGAAATTACCGATCATATTATTGAACATGGAGGACCAAGAGCATTACTGGGCGTCCAAGTAGTAGATGTGGATATAGATTTTGCAGAAGAGCGGAACCTTTCAGTTGATAGCGGTGTTTATATAGATAGGCTAACAGATGGAGGTGCAGCACAATATTCAGGTGTTTTGCCAAATGATGTGATTACTAGAGTTGATGGTGTAAAAGTGGAAGATTCGCCAACATTAATTGAGATAGTGAGCAAAGCGAAAGTAGGGGAAACTTTGGAATTGACAATTAATAGAGATGGAAGGACAAAGAAAATTCCAGTAACCTTGAAAGCGGGTTAAAAAACCCGTACCTTTGCATTGTTATGAAAATGGTGATTTTTATAAAATTGACATTTTTTTAACATTTCTCTAAAAACAAAAATGCTTTTAGCATAGTTATAATATAAACTCAAATGAACACATAAAGAAACTTGTTTAAAGTTGGTTTTTCGTTTTGTTTTGATGCGCCTGTCTCTTTTTAGAGACAGGCTTTTTTATTGGCGTATTTTCTTTTTATTTATTACTCAAATTTAAATAAATTTCATAGATTTTATTAATATTGAAATTCGGTTAATTATTTGTCTATCTTTCTTGGATGAAATCAAATTGGCTAACGGATTTATTTGATCTATTCTTCCCACATTTATGTATAGCCTGTGGACAGAATCAACTTCAAGGAAAGGAAATACTCTGTTTTTCTTGCAAAAGAAAGTTACCTAAAACGGATATGCACGTCATGAAAGAGAATCGTTTTACCGATCGTTTTTTTGGCAAAATCTATGTACAAGCTGGCGCAGCAATGTATCACTTTAAAGAAGGAAATCAAGTACAACAATTGATTTATCAATTAAAATATCATGGCAAATCAAGAGTAGGCCTGAAATTAGGAGAAGACTATGGGAAGCTACTAAAAAAATCCGCTTTTTTTGCAGATATAGATATTATTGTTCCTGTGCCACTCCATCGGACAAAAGAACGAAAAAGAGGCTATAACCAAAGTGATTATTTTGCTATGGGTTTAGCAGCAAGTATGGAGAAACCTTGGTTGAAAAAAGGGCTGATAAGAATTAAATATGGCGAAAGCCAAACGAATAAAAATAGACTAGAACGCTATGAAAATGTCATGCAATCTTTTGTAGTGGGCAAATCTTCTGATTTAGAAGGGAAACATATTTTAGTAGTAGATGATGTATTAACAACAGGAGCAACCTTAGAGGCTTGTGCAACTAAAATACTAGAAATTCCGAATACTAAAGTGAGTATGGCGACTATTGCAATTGCAGGGACTACTTAGCGAAACTTTAGAAGCCAGATGACTTTTTCTTGACCCAAAGAACTCTATTTTACGCACGAAACGTAGCATGAAGAAATGTAAGTTTCTGAACCCGAAGGGATGGGATGCCCGTGACTCAGTAAAAAATGTATCGTTTCAAAATTACCTAATCTGACTTATGACAGAAAAATAAATTTTTCGGTCTGATATCTATCCTCTTTTCTTACAATGGTCTATTAGAGCTTGTTGGGAGTTTGTTTTTGGAGATAAAAAAGATGCCTGTCTACCGACAGGTAGATATTTTTTGTTCTGATGAGGTCAAATTTCTTCGGAATAGCCGTAGCTATTGCTAATAAATTTGACAAAATCAGGACGAAAAAGACGCTTTTTTAGCCCAAAACCTGTCCCGAACCTTCGGGAGGATAAATTCCCAACAAGCTCTTAGACATTTATATTCAAAAACAATCAGGAAAATGCTTAAAACAGATATTTTAGTAATAGGCTCTGGAATTGCAGGTTTAACCTTTGCTATTAAAATGGCAAGGAAAAGACCTGATTTAGAAATTACAGTATTGACCAAAACTAATGAAAGAGAAAGTAATACTCGTTATGCACAGGGAGGCGTAGCAGCCGTTTGGAATTTTGAAACAGATACCTATAAAAAACATATTGCAGATACTTTAGATGCAGGCGATGGTCTATGTGATAAAAAAGCCGTAAAAATTGTGGTGAAAGAAGGACCAGAAAGAGTAAAAGAAATTATAGAATGGGGGGCAAGATTCGATAAAAATAAAGAGGATAAATATGATTTGGGAATGGAAGGTGGTCATTCAGAATATCGAATTTTACACTACAAAGATTTAACAGGTTGGGAAATACAACGAACATTATCAGACGCTGCTGCCGAATTAAAAAACATTAAAATTTTAGAGCATTTCTTCGCACTAGACTTCATCACCCAACACCATTTAGGTCATATCGTCAATCGAGTTACCCCTAATATTGAATGCTATGGAACGTACGTTTTGAATAAGGCAACTAATGAAATTGATACCATTTTAGCTAAAACAACTGTGGTTGCTACGGGTGGGGCAGGTCAAATTTACAGAAATACCACCAACCCGGTTATTGCTACAGGAGATGGCATTGCAATGATGTATCGAGCAAATGGTCGCATCGAAAATATGGAATTTGTACAATTTCATCCAACGGCATTATTTAACCCTGCTGGAGAAAATCCTGATTTTTTAGTATCAGAAGCGGTTAGAGGATTTGGTGGTATTTTAAAAAATAGAGATGAAGAAGAATTCATGCATAAATACGATGAACGTGGATCCTTAGCACCTAGAGATATTGTGGCAAGGGCAATAGATAAAGAAATGAAAGAGCGAGGAGAAGATTTTATGTGCTTAGATTGCCGACATTTGGATAAGGAAAAGTTTTATGCACATTTCCCAACCATTTACGATAAATGTATGAGCATTGGCATTGACCCTATGAAAGATATGATTCCAATAGTACCTGCCTGTCACTATATGTGTGGAGGGATTAAAGTAGATGAAAAAGGGCAAAGTTCTATCAAAAATTTATATGCCTGTGGAGAATGTACCTGTACAGGCCTACACGGTGCCAATCGTTTAGCTTCTAATTCGCTTTTGGAGGCAATGGTTTATGCACATCGTATTCACGAAGATGTCTTAAAAAACATTGATAAAAGAAAGCACGAAAAAGGGATTCCAGATTGGAATGCAAAAGGTACTTCTGAACCCAAAGAAATGGTCTTAATTACGCAAAGTACCAGAGAACTAAAAGATTTGATGAGTAGTTATGTAGGAATTGTCCGCTCCAATATTCGTTTAAAAAGAGCCTTAGATCGCTTACACTTATTGTATAAGGAAACCGAAGCCTTATATAGTACCACTAATGTCTCCACTCAATTATTTGAATTAAGAAATTTAATTAGCATTGCTTATTTAGTTTCCAAATCGGCTTCCATTAGACGAGAAAGTAGAGGCTTACATTTTACCACAGACTATCCCGAAAAATTGCCTTTTATAGATGATTCTATTTTATAAAAAGAATTAGTTTAGTAACACTTACCTCGACTTTAGCCATTTGAAATAGCTAAAGTCGAGCTTACTTTCAATAATCAATAATAAACGTATCAGATACCTCCAAAGGTGTCTGATACGTAAATCATCAGTACATTGAGAATTTACGTATTTTCCTTTTCTTACATTTCTTTCCTACCTTTAGCATCGTTTGTACAACACATTGCTCAACCAATCTTATCAAAATGAAAGTTTCCAATCTTTTTAAGATCCTAGTTTTATTTCTTTTTTTTAGTTGTCAAAATAATAATGCTATTAAAACTGCACCAATAAAAACAATGGACAAAGCAACACCTGTTCAATGGGTAACTTATAAAGGAAAAAATAATGCTACTGGAAAAAGTATTATTTTAGTAACTGGTGATGAAGAATATCGGTCCGAAGAAGCCATGCCACAACTAGCGAAAATATTAGCGCATCATCATGGTTTTGATTGTACTGTTTTATTCGCTCAGCATCCAGAAAAATTAGGAATGATTGATCCTAATTATAGCTTTAATATTCCAGGTTTAGAAAAATTAGCCGATGCTGATTTAATGGTTTTATTTACTCGATTTCGAGCTTTACCTAAAGTGCAAATGCAGCATATTGATAATTATCTAGCTGCTGGAAAACCATTAATAGCGATTCGGACGGCTACGCATGCTTTTAATTTTAAAGACACGACTCATCAATATCAACATTATGGATGGAATTATAAAGGAGACAAGACGGATTGGCAATTAGGCTTTGGAAAAGTAGTTTTAGGAGAAACCTGGTACACCCATCATGGACATCATAAACATCAAAGCACACGAGGCATTATTGCGCCTGGAGCAGCAACCCACCCAATCACTAAGGGCATTGAAAGTGGTGCAATTTGGGGACCAACGGATGTTTATGGTATTCGTATGCCTATGCCTAATACCCAATCCATTATTTTAGGGCAAACGATTAATAGAGCAGGCGATTATGATAAAAACGATCCTTTTTATGGGTTAAAAGAAACGGATACAGAAGTGGCAACTGCCAATCCAGTCAGTAAAAAAGCCTATAATCCAAATGATCCAATGCCACCTATTGCTTGGACAAAAAACTATCAATTACCCACCGGCCAACCAGGTACTTCTTTCACAACAACCATTGGTTCTGCTACAGATATGGTCGATGAAGAAGTTCGCCGCTTAATGGTGAATGCTACTTTTTATTTATTAGGCTTAGAAGTACCCGCAAAAGCGAAGGTCGATTTAGTTGGTGATTTCAAGCCTTCGCCTTATCAATTTCATGATGATGCGCATTGGGTAGCGAAAAATTTGCAGATAGCAGATTATGTTGAGTGATTCATAAGAAGGAAAGAAATCCGTTGGAAAGGCTAATCTGTTGGGAAATAATACCCAATAGATTAGCCTTTCCAACGAATTCTTGAATTAATTTAATGCTCAATTGATTGATAAAATCCTTCTCGAATTTCCATTAATAATTCATTGGCTTTCTCCATATTAGGTAAGTCAGGTAAACCACTAGTCTCAAATAATTCATTAATCTCCAATATTTTTTCTGCTGCAATTTTCACTAAATCATCATACTGAAATTCGCCCATTCGAACTTGCCACAAAAAGGCTTTATCTTGTGTTCGCCGAACTTGAAATGTGCCTGTTCTAGCAATTTCTTCGGCATTATGTAATAAACGAAAGGTATGCATCATATTCTTGGCATCATAATTTTTACCATGATTCATGGTACTTTCATACCTAGCTTGATTTCTTTTATTGACCCATTCCCAATACTGTGTATGTTCTTTGCAATATAATGAATAGCCATCTTTATTAAAATATAGAACACCGATAGGCTTTTCTTTTTTCGGGATAGAACTTAGGCAAATATCATTGGATTTTTCGCCACGTATAATACCTTGGTAAGCTAAAATAGGATTGTTAAAAAGCGCAAAGACACCCTTCATGTGCGCAATATTCACTAAACCACAATCTTCTTGTTTGAGATTATTTTTTGCTAGAAATTTTAATAAAGGCATTGAACCCTGTCCATATTGGACATAGCAAAATTCCAAGACAGATTTTCGACGTTCTGCCATTGGATTGACAATCTTTTTGTTAAGGCCTCTAGCTTTTTTAATTTGAGAAAGGGCATATCCTGCAAAGGTGTTTTTTGCCTGTTTGGATAGGAAATTATCTAATTTAAATAAATCAAATAACGGATGTTTGTAGCGCACACAATCGGCTGGAGCACCTAACATTTCCAAAAAGTTAGGTTTGTTTTTCACGAGCATATCAACAAATTTTTTCAATTCATAATATACTTCATCATTGCGCTTATCACTAACTTGGTCTATTTGCGCCAAGCCATAAAACTGTGATTTAGGCATAACAAATACTCCTCTTAAATCAATATCAGAATCTTTATGTTGTAAACCATAGGCATGACTACCACTAACGGTTTCAAATAGTAAAAGACCTTGATTTTTTAGTTCCTTTATAGTCATTTTTATTTGGCTTGGGAATCATCCGACTAAAGAATTTATCCATCTCTAACATATTCACTTTACTCCCAGATAAGTCTGTTTTACCAGTTTCTGCTATTGCAATAGATTCCCCGATTAATTGAAGCAAAGTTGCTTCTTTTTCAAATAAAAAATCCTCATTTTTAGTTCCCTTTAAGGCAATTAATGCTAATAGGTCTTTTCTTAAGGAAGGAGCGACCAAAGATAATGTTTCTTTAAAAACAATTGGTGGCAGCTCTTCTTTCTCTACAATCCATCGAGCATTTAAGGCAGTTCGCAAAGCATAGAACCAAGTTTTCAGTTTAACCGATGTATCTCCAGCACAACTATCATAAAACTTTTTAGCCATACTGAGGTAATGATAATTCATCGAGTTAGGCGAAAAACAAGTTTCTCCGACTTTTTGAAATTTCTTCAAAAATCCTTTCGCCTCCTGATAGACCATTGGCGAATGCATCCACTCTAAGGGTGCGGCATTGGATTTTTTCATTAATTGCAACGTCTTGCGCAAATCCCAACCTGTCATATCTAAATCAGCGTCATCAGATTTTACCGTAATCGTATCTTTTCGATTACTCAAAGACAAATACCAGTCTAATTGATGGACATAAATAAAGCGGACATCATAGTCGCTATCAGGAGAAGGAATACCCCACGCCCTGCTTCCAGATTCGCAGGCATAAAGGACACGAATGTATTTATCTTGCTCTAGTTGAGCAATCGTTTCTTGAATTTTCTGTAGCACGAGCAAATTTCAGTTTTCTCAATAGATGATGGCTATCAATTGGTGGGGAGTGATAACCTGTGGCAATTTACCAATAACTAGTCAAAAAAGCTTGATTACCCGCTAAATTAAGGTGCTTTTTTGAAAAAAAATCTAAAAAACAGCTTCTCTTTTGTCTAAAAATTGTCAATTTCTAGCAAATCAACCTTTTTGGGGTAACATTAGGTGCAGGTTCTTAATTTTCTAAACGTATCATATCACTCAATTCCGAATTGCTTAAATCACCAATCCATTTTTCACCAGTTGAAACCGTCATATTTGCCAACTCTCTTTTGCTAACTAATAGCTGATTAATCTTTTCTTCAAAAGTACCTTTAGTTATAAAACGATGAACCATAACATTTCGGTTTTGCCCAATCCGATAAGCTCGATCCGTCGCTTGTGCTTCTACTGCTGGATTCCACCATAAATCATAATGAATGACATTACTAGCTGCGGTTAAATTTAAACCCGTTCCGCCTGCTTTTAAGGACAGTATCATAATTCTAGTCGTCCGATTATTTTGAAAATCTTCGACCATTTCATCTCTACCTTTTCGACTAACTCCACCATGTAAAAACGGAGCAAATGTGCCAAATTCTTCTTCAATCATTTGGGCTAATAAACGACCCATTTCTTGGTATTGAGTAAAAATCAAGACTTTTTCATTTTTGTCTAAAATCTGTTGTAGTAAGCTAAATAATAGGGCACATTTACCAGAGATTGCAGGATCTACAGGTCCTTTTTTCAAAAATTGACGGGGATGATTACAGACTTGTTTTAAAGCAGTAATTAATTTTAAAATTTGCCCTTTCCGCTGAATGCCATCTGCGGCGGCTACTGCTTTCATGGTGGTTTCTACAACACTTTGATATAAAGCAGTTTGTTCGGAAGACAATTGACAATATTGATCCAGTTCTATTTTATCAGGTAAGTCTTTAATAATAGATTTATCTGATTTTAAGCGTCGCAAAATAAAGGGTTCGGTTACTTTTCTAAACTTTGCCAACTGCGTTTGGTCTTTATCAATCTCAATAGGCGCTGCAAAATCTTCTTTGAATTTTTTTAGATTCCCTAAATAGCCTTTGTTAGAAAAATCAAATATACTCCAATATTCGCTCAAACGATTTTCTACGGGCGTACCACTCATGGCAATTTTAACAGGTGCTTTTATTTTTTTAATCGCCTTGGTCTGAGCAGTTCCTGGATTCTTAATAGCTTGAGCTTCATCAATAATTACAGTTAACCATTTTTGTTTGTTCAGCTTTGTCGTTTCTGTTCGAGCAATTCCATAAGTAGTAATTAAAGCATCCGCTTCTCGAAGTGGTTTTAGATCTCTATTGGATCCGTGATAAGTATGCGTTTTTAAGGCAGGGGCAAATTTTCTAATTTCTTTTTCCCAGTTGGTTAATAAAGTGGTTGGTACTACAATTAAAGCTTTATGTGTTTCTAGTTCTCCATCCTCTTTGAGTTTCAATAAGGTAGCAATGACTTGCAAGGTTTTCCCTAAGCCCATATCATCCGCAATCAAACTACCAAAACCTAATCTCGAATTTTTGTACAACCATTCATATCCTCTTAATTGATAAGGACGCAAAGTAGCTTTCAAGCCTTCGGGTATTTCTGTTCCTTCGCCAGTTAATAATTTATCAATTAATTGTCTAGTATTGGCATCCAAATGAACCTTTGCTCCTTGGTAATCTTCGGTTAAAGCAATCTGCAATAATTGATGTCCATCCACATGTGGCGGATTTTCTATTTTATCAATTAATGAACGAATTTCATTTTCATCAAAAAAGACAAATTCATCATTTAATTTGAC
>CAZXYA010000115.1:0-19513 GCA_964644655.1 uncultured Saprospiraceae bacterium
TTTTGCAGCAAATCAATTATGAGTATTTGGAAAATCGCTTCCTCAAAAGTATTAATGGAACGATGGCGAGTGATGATTGCTCAATTTACAAAAAAAGGAAAACCAGTTAGGTATAAAATTGAAGGTATCTATGAAGGAATTAAAATTCGAGTGATTGCAACAGGTAATGATATTATCACAGCTTTTCCAATAAAATAAATAATTATGTTTTTCAACAAAAAGAAGAAAAGGCTTATTAATTTAATAAAAGAAGGTAGCTCTTTTGGTTTAGCAGAAAAAGATATATTAATCAGTAAAGAATTTGTTGAAAATAGGGAATACGGTTTAGCTTTTGACCATTTAATAACTCAATTATATGAATTTGATATTGAGATTAATAAATCCTATTATGGAGAAATTAGAAGATATGCTAAACTAATTAATATCAATGAAGATGATTATATTTTTGTACAAGAACTAATTAGGAGTAAAGACGACATTCCGAAACCAGTTAAAGATGGGATTGCTAGTGTGGTGAAGAACTTAAAAGGTTTTACAGACAAATAGTCTATTGAAAAAATAATGATAAAAAAGCGGTAAAGAATCTAGGATTCTTTACCGCTTTTGTTGTGTTATTTATATTTTTGGTAATGAGAACAATAAGTGACAAATATGTCTGATTAGGTACAAATAAGAGATACTGTAAAAAAGCAGTATTATGACATTAATCTGACAAAACGGACAAAACTAGGTAACTGAGCCTTTGACTTGGGAATAAATATTGAGCGCTTTGAGCATATTTTTAAAAGTGCTTTTGACTTCCTCGCTTAATCCATTATAATTTTTAAGTAAATTAATCACTTCACTATCATCAATAAAAAGGGCTTTACCCCGCTGGCACAACAGGTAACAACTAAAAAAGGAGCTGCCGGTAAGCTGCTGTGCAGCGATACCTAGTATGTCTGCCGCCTCTGGCGGCAATAGCAAACAAAAAAGCGGTAAGGGAAGTAATATTATTTCCTTACCGCTTTTGTTCTATCTATCCTTAGAGTGTACATTGGCAGCAACTGAATTTTTTGAAAGTTTAGCTTATTTTCTTTTTGTCCAAGATTCGGGGTTTTTACTAGTGTGAAATACAGCACGAAGGATGACGATATTTTGATTTTCATCGACCGTAAAATGGAGCATATACGGGAAATTTTTTACAGGGAGACAACGAACATTTCCACCATATCTCACTTGATAGAAAGGATAAACGGTTAAAGCCTCGATGCTTTTTTGAAGGCTCTTATAGAATTTTGTACCTAGTCCTCTTTGCTTTTTGTTGTACTAGTCTATAGTTTCTTGAATGTCAGTACTTGCCTCTGGTTCTAGTCTTATCTTGTATGCCATTAATCAATTTTAAATTCTTCTTTGACTTGTTCCCAATCTAAAAGTCGCTCAGGATTAGCCTTTGACCGTTCCATTCTTTTTAAGACTTCCTCTTTTTGCCAATCGGGGACATCTATTGTTTGCGCTACCTCAAGGCCTAGTTGTTGGAAAAGTTCTATAAAAAAATTGAATTTTTTTTCTGGTATTTTTAAAGTTATTTCTTTCATAATTTAATCTTTGTTTTAGATAATAGTCTTTAGGAAACTAACTGGCGCTGCATCTCTTTTTGGAAAATAAACGCTTTTAATAAGGATTTTATACAGTCCTTATCTTGCTTATCAAGATTTTGAGCCTTTGAAAAAATATTTAAAAGTTCTGTATCTTGAATCTTTTTATTTGCCTTTTCTCCTAAGTTTCCATATACCAAATCATCGGTTGAAACTTCCAGTACATCTGCTAGCTTTTTAACTACATCAATGGACGGAGTTGTTAAATTACGCTCATACCTTGATATATGAGTTGCGTGAATATTTAATAGTTCCGCTAACTTTCCTTGCGAAATGTTTTTGACTACTCTTATCTGTTTTAAATTTTCTCCAAAATTACTCATGAAAATATTGATTTTATAACCGTTAATAGCACTAAAAATACCAAAAATAGCTACTAAAATCAATAAATTGTAGTCATAAAGCGCAAATGTAAGAAAAAAATAAAACAAAAAAGAGTTGTGTAGTGTAATCTTATTTTATAAGTTTGTAGTCAAATACGACTACTTTTTCTTTTTAGTTGAAATTTTTCAATTGAAAAGAAAAAACATCAAACTACACAATCAATGACCATCAAAGAAGTAAAAACTCGTCTCGCCGTCGGAATGGTTCTATCCAACTATGGCTTAAAAGCGAACGCTAATAACATGTCATAAAGCGTAAATGTAAGAAAAAAATAAAACAAAAAAGAGTTGTATAGTATAATCTTATTTTATAAATTTGTAGTCAAATATGACTATTTTTTCTTTTTAGTTGAAATTTTTTCAATTGAAAAGAAAAAACATCAAACTACACATCAATGACCATCAAAGAAGTAAAAGCTCGTCTCACCATCGAAACGGTTCTATCCAACTACGGCTTAAAAGCGAACGCTAATAATATGCTCTGCTGCCCGTTCCACTCGGACAAAAAAGCAAGTATGAAAGTCTATCCTGATACGAATACGGTGTATTGTTTTGCAGGCAGTTGTGAAGTGAGCAATCTAGATGTGATAGATTTTATAATGCAGATGGATAAGAGTAATAAACATGAGGCGATAGTAAAAGCAAAAAGTTTAGTAGGCAATGCACCAGCAAGAACTGCAGCCCCAAAACCAACCCCTAAAAATACAGCAGCCATTGATTTTAAAAACTACGTCACAGCTTTAGTCGGTCACGCAGAAGCCCAAACTTACTGCCAAAGTCGCAGCCTGGATTTTAGTAAATTATCTATTGGCTATAAAAGTCGTAAGACACTCGATAAATGGGGACGAGGTTGTATCATTTTTCCATTATTGGATAAGGAAAACAAAGTCGTCAGCTTATACGGACGAGCCACTAAAGGTGACGGACATTATTATCAAGCGGAGCGCAAAGGCTTATATCCAGCCTATCCAGATGCAGCAACGAAAACCCTAATTATTGGAGAAAGTATCATCGACATAGGAACCTTAAAAAACATCAACTTACCTTTTGAAAAATCAGCATTACTAGCCCTGTTCAGCACCAACGGCTTAACGAGCGAACACCGTTTTGCCATCCTCCAACTAGAAAACTTAGAGGAAATAATTTTTTGCATGGATGGAGACGAAGCAGGACGAAAAGGAGCGTTACAAAATGCCGAACTAATAAAGTTGATGCTACAAAACATCAAACCCGAAGTAAAATACAGTAGCGTAAAACTGCCAGAAGGAGAGGACATTAATAGCCTAGCAGTAGCCCATGAAGATGCCCAAGGTTTATTTACCCAGCTATTTACAGATAAGTACTCAGACATAATTAGTTTTAATTTTCAATGAGTTAAATCCTGTCAATCCTGAAATCCTGTCAAAAGAAATATAAAGATAATTTTGTCCAGCTACTTAGAACCTTTTTACCCGTCCAAAAAGTAGAGCAAACAAAGGTTATCATCCCCAAAAAGCCAGTCGCCACCTTACAAACCGACAATCCAAACAATATATTATACGCAGGAAAAACAGCCAATTATGCCATCAAAGGAGGTTTACGATATGGCACAAAAGACCTAGATAGCCTAAAAATAACCTTGGTCATTATTAACGAGGAAGGTAGAAAGAGTCGCCAAAAACTAGACCTCTACGAAGATAAACAAGTAGAAAAAGTAAGCCGAGTAGCAGCAGAAAAATTAGGACTACGAGCTGACCTTTTAGAATTAGACATCCAACTACTAACAGATGAATTAGAAGTATATCGAGACGAATTAACCGTACTTAAAAAGACGCATCATGAACCGATTAAGCGAGTTATCCCGACTACGATAAAAAGCAAATGCGAAGCCTTTTTAAAACGTAAGAATCTACTGACAGAGATAAATAAACTAATCGGCAAGGCAGGCATAACAGGCGAAGAAGTCAATCGGCTCTTACTTTTTGTGGTGGCAAGTAGCTACGGGATGCCGCAAACTTTACATGCCTTAATCCAAGGCGCAAGTGGTTCTGGAAAAACTCGATTACTCGACATCATTAGTCAGCTGATGCCCACCGAATCCGTCAAACGATTTACACGGGTAACGGACGGTAGTTTTTACAACCAAAGCGAGTTCTACTTTAAAAATAAGCTGCTATGTTTTGAAGATATAGATGGATTAAAAGAAGAAGCTTTGCTTGCTGTTCGAGAACTACAAAGTAATGAAATCCTAATCACCTCTAGCAGTCGAAAAGATGAACAAGGTAATTTTAGTGGTTCAGAAATTATCGTTAGAGGACCAATAGCAAGTTTAAGCTGTACAACCAAAGCTGCAGTTTATGAGGATAATATTAGCCGCTGTTTTGTGGTGGCGGTAGATGAAAGTAAGACACAAGACGGGCGGATTATTACCTACCAAAATGCGAAAAGTGCAGGAATTATCTTTAGAAGCTATTTATGTGGATGATGGGCGCTTGTTTGCCGAAGATAATACGCAATGCTACGAATTTCAATTAACCGACCATTTGGGAAATGCTAGAGTGCTTTTTTCTGATAAGGATGGAAGTGGGGCGTATCTATTACTTCACCACCCGCACCAACTTCACCGCCTCCCCAGGCTGAATAAACCGCCCAGTTTCAGAAGTTGAATTAGTGCCAACGCCACTACCTTGTAAAATATCGTAGACTTCAGCGGTAGTCAAAGCAGGATTAATACTTTTTAGTACGCCAACCAAACCAGACACATAAGGCGTAGCCATAGAAGTCCCGTTAAAGGTTTTGTATTCGTTTTTAGGAAAAGTAGAATAAATATTTACGCCAGGCGCTGCTACGCCCATTGCTAAATCATTGACATAATTGGAAAAGGTCGCCCGTTTTAATTGTTCGTCAATGGCACTAACAGCAATCACACCTTTAACATTGGCAGGCGCATATTTTTTAGCATTATCATTAGAATTACCAGCTGCTACTACAACAATCGCCCCTGCATCATTGGCATATTTAATTGCTTTTTCATATGCTTTTTGTTTGGTTGGGCTAGATTTTCCACCCAAAGACATGGAGATAACATCTACTTGATTATCAGCAGCTTCGATGATGCCGTCAATAATGTTTTTTTGCGTGCCCATGCCAAAATTATTTAAAACAGGGATACTGGTTATTTGTACAAATTCATTATTTTGAGAAAAAGAGGCTACTCCAGTCGCATTATTAGAAACGGATCCAGCAATTCCAGCACAATGCGTACCGTGTCCTTGCGAATCTCTATCGTATTTGCTTTTGATGGATTTATAATTGCCTGCTAAATCTTCATGTTTAGCATCTACCCCTGTATCTAAAATAGCAATGGTTGCTTTTCGTTGTGGCTGGATATTATCCGCTGCAATACTCTTATAAAATTGGTCAATACCCATTGCGTTGAATCCCCACATTTGTTCTAGGCCAGGGTCATTAATTCCAAACTTTTTTTCAATCGGTTTAGGTAATTTAGTGCCTTCGATGGGGGCGATTTTAATCACTTCATTTTCTTCCACCCAATCCACCATAATGGTTTTGTATAATTGTTTTTCAATCTCCGCTAAATTACCCAATTGATTATCAGGAATATTTAAAACATAATAATCATCTAAGTCTGTAAAGTCTGCCTTTTCGGGATGAAAAGCTCTTTTATAAGTAATGTCATAGCGGTCTAAAGTGGAGGCAATATCTGCTATGGTATTGCCCTCATATATTTCAATTAACAACTCTCCGTTTTGATCTAGCGTAGTTGTTTTATTTTGAGTAGGAGCATTTGTTGGCATCGTTTCTATAGCACCAGTTGGCGTATCTGCTGCTTCTGCATTATTAGTGCTGGCTTTTTCTGGAAAAGTAGCTTGTAAAATCCCCATTCCTTTGGTGCCAATCATACCATAAAGGGCAAAGAGCATCCCAAAGAATAGGATTTTATATTTTCTAAAAAAGCTAAAAAATTGGGAGACAACGCCCAAAACGACTAAATCTCGGAATAAGACAAAAAGTTTATAAGGCAATTCGCCTTGTGCCATGCCGAGGGAAAGTAGGTAGGCAAAAAATCCACCTAAAAACAATTTACTCATTTGACGACTGCGCCGTTTATTATCTTGGACATAAAACCAGCCAATCAGACCAGTCAGGCTCACTAGATAACTCACAGGATATAATAAATCTAACATACAATTTTACTTTTTCGGTTCTAGGAAGATAAATGACCTAGATGGTTTTATGATTCGGAATTTATAAGGGCTATTAAATGGAAGAATTATTTATTCACAAATAAACGTAATTTTCCCTATTGTAAATTACCTATTTCTAGTTTACCTTCGTAAAATATCAGACGAATGGGTGAAAAAACTAGGCGAAAGAAAGGTTAATCACTTCATAGTTATTCCTATCAACAACTCTATTATTTTTAATTATGTTTAAACAATTTCATTTTTGGGTATTAATCGTGGGGGCTATGTCTTTATCAAACTGTGTAAATACGCTTGAAAAACAAGCAACAATCGACCCAATTTCTTTCCAGTTAGGCGTGATTAGCGCTTTTGCTGAAATAGTCAATGCAGGGGTAAAACCACTAGCTTTAAGTCATCCTCTAAGTAGCGAAGAAATGGCTTTGTTTTTACCAGAAGCGACCAAAATAGCAGCGAAATATAAGGTCGAATTATACCTAGAAAAAGATTTAATTCATACCATATTATTTCCTGCCGATATAGTCAAAGACAAGGAGGTTTTATTATTATATCAAGGAAATACTTTAGACCGCTACCAAGCCATTAAACGGGATAAAGCGGCTTTAGAACATCATGGCATCTACGATGATAAAGAGGCTCTAGGCATTGCCGTTCGCTTTGGTAAATTATTGGGCTACTCTTCTAAAGGTATTCAAAAATTAATCCACGAAAACAGGGAGTGAGTAGGGTAGGTGATGAGGTTAATGAGGTGATGAGGTCGGCAACCTCATAAACTCATTACTTTATTCCCTCATTACCTCTATCCCTTTACACCCTTGTACCTTTAAACTTCTCCCTTCCATGAAAGAACTCTTCAAAGAGCTAAAAATAGTAGAACTAGCAAGTGTCTTAGCAGGTCCAGCAGTCGGACAATTTTTTGCGGAATTAGGGGCAACAGTCATTAAAATAGAAAATAAAAAAACAGGAGGGGATGTTACTCGAAAATGGCGATTGCCAAACGAGGATAAAGAAAAGCCGGAATCTGCCTATTTTCATAGTGTAAATTGGGGCAAAAAATCTGTTTTTTTAGATTTAAAAGCAGCCCAAGACCACCATTTGGCAATGGACTACATAAAAACAGCGGATGTAGTGATTGCTAATTTTAAAATGGGTTCTGCCAAACCGCTAGGCATGGATTATGATACTTTGAGAGAACTTAATCCAAGATTGATTTATGCCAACTTAACCGCTTATGGAGAAGCCAATCCTAGCCCAGGTTTTGATGTTCTATTGCAAGCAGAAACTGGATTTTTATATATGAATGGTGCGCCCAATCAACCGCCTGTAAAAATGCCCGTAGCTTTAATTGATTTATTAGCAGCTCATCAATTAAAAGAAGCCATTTTAATTGCTTTATGGCAAAGAGAAAAAACGGATAAAGGAGATTTTATAAGCGTTTCTTTAGCGGAAGCAGCGATTGCTTCACTCGCCAACCAAGCATCCAATTGGCTAAACGAAGGCTATATTCCGCAAAGAATGGGGACACAGCATCCTAATATTGCGCCTTATGGGGAGATTTTTAAAACCAAAGACCAAAAAGAAATCATTCTTGCTGTTGGAACAGAAAAGCAGTTTGCAGAATTGTGTACTTGTTTAGGAAAAAGGGAATTGGCTAAAGAGGAACGATTTGCTAGTAATGCACAACGAGTCATACATCGAACGGCTTTGCAGACTATACTGAAACCACTATTTTTAAAATTCAATCAAGCCACTTTATTGGCTCGTTTTCAAGCAGCGAAAGTACCCGCAGGAGTGATTCGGAATATGCAAGAGGTATTTGAATTACCAATTGCCCAAAAAATGGTTTTAGAATCGGAAAAGGATGGAGTAATTAGTAAGCGGGTTCGGACAGTCGGATTCCATTTTAAGTCGTCTAAAAATTGACTATAATTCTTCGTACATCCAAGCCAAAACCTTTTCCATTTCTTCCGTCCAAGGCCGAGAACTATCAGGAATATGATTGTTCATAAAACTAAAAATCAAGGTCTTTCCACTCTTAGTAAAGATAAAACCGCTTAAACAGCGGACATGCCGCATAGATCCTGTTTTTGCATAAACATAAGGTTCAGTAAGCCCACCAAAATTATTTTTAATCGTACCAGAAATACCTCCTGCTGGAAAAACGCTTAGCCATTGTGCTTTAGGAATTTCGGTATAAATTTTCTCCAAAACATAGACCATAGAACGGGGCGTAAACTGATTATAGCGAGTTAGCCCAGACCCATCATACCACAATAAGGCATCAGGTGCATCTTTTAATAAAGAATCCTTTACCAATTGAATCCCCTTAGCAAGATTCATGGTATCAAAAACGGTATTGGACACCAAAAGCATTAACTGTTCTGCTAAAAAATTATCGCTTATTTGCATCATCCGTTGTTGCACACTATCTGTGGGAATGCTATAAATAATTTCGTTATTAGCAGTAGATGTGCCAAAATTGGGCAGTAGCTGAACCTTTTTTTGTAGCGAATCCTGCAATATTTGTAAGGCTAAAGTATCGGAATAAATAAAGGGTAAAACCCTATCTAAATCTCGACTGCCTACAGGTTGTTGATTATAATCAATGATATTCTGTTTTTCCTGCCGATAAAAACGAGCGTTGCTGCCACCTAATTCAGGTTGCCCATTAATCTTATTGGTAAAATAACTAGGGGTAATTTTAAAATTGCTGCTGTTTTTAGTGCCTTGTACTCGAATAAAATTTCCGTGAATCGGGAATCCTGTCAATTCAGGTTGAAAATAATAGGGATAATCATCCCACATCCAACCAGGAGCATATCGAGCTTCCATGAAATTATCAGGGCAATAAAATAATTGCTCCGTTCGACTATTTAAAAAATCAATCACGGTTCGATTAAAGGGCAATCGTGGATGAAAAAGAGAAGGGTCACCTGTTCCCCAAAAAATAAGCGAATCGCCTTGGATTTGGTATTTTAAGGCGGGTATATAATCGTCTAAAATTTTAGCAGCCGCATAATAGGTAAAGATTTTGGTATTAGAAGCTGGCGTGAAATATTTATCAGCGGATTGTTCGTATAAGACTGTTTTTGAAACAGGATCATATACTTGGAAGCCAGTAAAACTTTGCTTAAAAATAGGAGAATCGGTAATTTGTTGATGAAGGCTTTTTTGTTCTTTTTTGGTAATTAATTTGGTACTTGTGCAGGCAGAAAGGCAAAGGAATAAAAAGGCAAAGGAAATAAAAAAGGAGCTTGGTAACAGATTTTTCATGGAGGGATAGTCTATAACTAGAAAAAATCCGTTGCTAATATTAATCCGTTGCTAAGTTTTTTTAGCAACGGATTAATATTAGCAACGGATTTGACGAGCTAGATGATATATTAAGCAGCGGGTCTAGGGTAAAGAGTGGAGGAATGACCACTTTGAAAAACTCATAGTAATTAAATTATTTAAGGGTAATCTATTTCAAAATTGTTGTTTTTTGCCCCTTTGCACTATGCCCTAAGCCCTTTGTTGAATATTTAATGTAATGCTCTATTTATGATTTTAGTACTTATTCATAATTTTACAAAGTCGTCGAAAAACAGCTAGAAGTGAACCGACACCATTAACTTTAATAGATTTACCAGCTTTTTCATAAAAATCATAAACAGGACTTGTTTCCTTATGATAAACACTTAGCCGATTTCTAATAATGCCTTCATCAGAATCATCTTTTCGACCAGAAGTTTCTCCTCTTTTTAATAACCGTTTTACTAACTCTTCATCATCCACATCTAAAGCAATTAAAGCAGAAACTTCCGACCCCTTACTTTTTAATAAAGCATCTAAAGCCTCAGATTGATGCACATTTCTAGGGAAACCATCAAAAATAAAGCCATTAGCGCCAGGATTTTCATTGACTTTTTCTGTCAACATATTAATCGTCACACTATCTGGTACTAAATCCCCTTTATCAATATATTTTTTAGCCTCTAAGCCAAGCGGTGTATTATTCTTTAGATTGAAGCGAAATAAGTCACCCGTTGAGATGTGTACTAATTTGTATTTCTTCAATAATTTTGCAGCTTGTGTTCCTTTTCCAGAGCCAGGAGGGCCAAAAAGTATTAGATTAATCATATTTGAAACGATTATGTATTTTTTGTATCTTTTTAGAGCGTCAAGGTATAGTGCTTCCAGAACTTGGAGTTCTGGAAGCACTTAGTCTAATTCCTACTCATCAATAAAGAGATACTTGTTTTTGATAGTTTTAGCAGACAAAAGTAAGTAAAATGGTTAAACTTAGGAAATACTTTCCAACATATCAACATAAACGTTTTCCCATCCATTCCAGCCTTCCAATTCTGAGAAAGAACTATTGTGCCATAAACTACAAAAAACGCCCTTGACTGATTTTGTAGTAGCAATCAATTGCTGAATATGTTTTTTTGCTGCTTCGGGGTTCAGTTTTAAATATTCTTTTAAGGTAACTTCCATAACTTGGAAGGGCTGAATAGATAATTTGGTCCTTTTTTCCGCAGCTAAATCATACCAATAGAAGGGTAGGGAAGTGCCTGCTCGAAATCCAGTTGTCATCGCATAGCCCATCGAGTAATCTGCTTGAATCCCTGCTTGAATGAGTTGTCGATAAGTTGCTGGTAAATGTAATTTCAGAAAATGTTGCCGACTCCGTGCAATAGTTTGCTGAGTCATATCAGCTAATCGTTGTTTTTCTTTATGAATAATGGCGATTTGGCCAGAGGATTGATAAGAAGGATGTATGCCAATATCATATAAGGAGGCAATAATTTGAATTAATTCTTGGAAGGAGTTAGCGGTTACCAAATTATTTTTATCATAGGCAGCATAATCCCCTAATAGGAAAAAGTAGATAGGTGTTAAATTAAATTTCCGATTGATGCCATCTAACCAGTCAAAAGTTTGAAAAGGATCTTTTTGTAAAAACAAGTGAGTTTTGACTCTATTTTTTAAAGATTTGAATTGCCCTTTCAATAAATCATTAGCATATCCACCAATACTTCTTTTCCAACCCTTATGCCGAAACGCCCAAGCCATATCTATATCATAAGTAGGCAAAAATTGAAATTGTTGGGATTTGAAAATAAGACCTGGATACTTTTTTTTCAATTGTGATTTTAGTTCAATGATTAATAAATCAACAATAGGTAAGTGCAAACAGTCATTTTGATAAGCCCAACTCTCAGAAGCAGGGAATCGGCCATGTTGATCTGCTTGAAAAGGTAGGTACTCCTCGTATCGACTTAAATGAAAAAAAATAGTCGCTAAGAAGTCGAAAGGAAATACCGCATTTGGATGAGATATAGGGAAAAGGGCAGGAATTTTGTTATACCAAATAGGAAATAGTGGGCATTTATTTAAGCTGTTTTCAAATAATAACGTACTTTTAGGGAGTAAAAAATCATTAATTTCAAGCGCTTTATTACTATAATTAAGTTTTGGTCCATTATATTTTTTATAATGGATGGCATCATTTGTCCAATTAATTTGTAGCCCTAACCAGTTAGTGAAAACTTGCTGACAAGCATATTGTAATCTAGGAGGATAAGTAGAGGCATAAAATAGAAGCTTCATTATCAGTAATTTAAGTTAGTCCACAATGAATTAATTGTTATTATTGTTTTTAATTTATATCTTGCCCAGCACTAAACATTATCCAAAATTAAGTAAACCTAAAATAGTAAGTTGCTTAATATTAAATTTAATACTGTGTAACAAAAGTTTCTTTTAATACGCCTCGGCGGCTCGGCGGGGGACTTTTAAAGGTGAGTAAATCTAGGTTTTCCTTTGGAAAACCTAGATTTACTCACCCTTAATATCCTTTTTAGGAGCAGCAGAGTTGTCTACCTGCCGGTAGGCAGGCGTTTTGGGGCACGTTAAAATGATAATAAATTTATGTTATACGGTATTTAATCATTTAAAAATTGGCACTTATTATTAATTAAGTATGACTATCATGGCAAATAAAGAACAGAATAATACCATTAACCCAGGAGAAATCACGACGATTCGTAATATTTTAATGGGGCAACAAATGCAAGAATATGATGGTCGTTTTGAGACGGTCCAAGAGAATATGCACGTTTTAGAAGCCTCATTGAGTGAAAAATTGAATGGATTAGAGAAACAGACAGAAATTCGATTTCAGGAATTGCAAAATGATATGTCAGAGCGATTCGATAAATTGGAGCGCTTATTAATTAGTAATATTGAAGATTTACATCAAAAAGTGGATAAGATAACAGGTGATGATAGACAAAAAATGGGAGAATTATTTGCGGAGATGAGTAAACGTTTATTAGGATAGTGTTAAGCCTCTGTACCTCTAAACCTTTGTACCCTTAAAAATGGTAGCTACAGCACATAAAAAAGAAGATGAAGTATTGCTAAATCAGCTTCAAAGTATATTACTGAAAGAGGAGAGACTAGCAATTGAACGACTCCAAGAGACGATAGAGGATCCTGTGCTTTTATCTGAAAAAATTCGACCTATTATTGAAGAAAGAATGCTTTTCTTCAAAGAGAATTTTCCAAAAGAGTTCAAAGTGACGGTTGATAAGATGATAGAGGTAAAGTTGAAAGCCTCTCAAGAGGAAATTTTAGATGTCATTTATCCTGTAATGGGTAAGATGATAAAAAAATATGTGAATCATCAGATTCAGATGCTGAAGGACAGTATCGATGAGAGCATTAAAAAAACCTTTTTTAGTAAAGGTATTTTATGGCGATTAAAAAATTCCCTTTTTGGCATTAAGGTAAGTGATCAAGTCATCCATAATTTAAAAGATTATAAAATTGAAGAAATTTATGTCATTCAACGGAATTCTGGTTTATTATTTGGAAGTGCCTCTACAGAAAATACGATAGACCAAGATGTTATAGCAGGGATGTTGACCGCCATTAAATCTTTTGTGGAAGATGCCTTTAAGCGAGAACGAGAAGATTTAGAAATGATTCAATATGGCACCTATAAAATCTTATTACAGAATTTTTATTCGTACTATATAGCTATAGCAATAAGTGGGTCGATGTCTTCTACAGAACGAGAGGAGTTAGCCAATGAATTATTGACATTTGCGGAAGAACATTTAAATACTTTACCAGCCGAACCAGATAATCAGATATTTAAGCAGGTGTCAGATGTTTTACTAACAGAATTTATAAGAAAATAGTGACTATTCACCACTAAAATATAGTCAACCAATTTTTTCTACCATAACTTGTTCCGTATTTTAATCGGAATAGTTATTTAAGTTCATTTAGTTTACTTTGACTATTACTTAAATGAACTATTGCCTTAAATGGTAAAAATAAAGAAGACAATTAATTATGCTGAATAGTAACAGAAAATAAATAAAGCGAATTGCAGTCAGAAAAAATATATTAAGAAAATGGAGAGATTAAAGGCACAAAATTTAAAAACCAAGTGATTGGTTAACAACACTTTTAAATTTTAGTTTTGTAATTTTAATCTTTCAATTTTACTCAAACCACTTATGACAAAAAATTATTGGAAACGGCGTTAAATTTTTTTAACAAAGTATTGAATCAATAATTTTTAGAAATTTAACAATCTATATGATTAGCAGGAAAGTCATTCTGACAGGAAGCTTTGGTGTTGGTAAAACTTCACTATTCCAACGTTTTATCAAAGGAACATTTAGTGAGAAATACATCACTACCATTGGCGTGAAAGTCGATAAAAAAGTAATAGAAATAAATGGAGAAGAAGTCTCTATTCTTTTATGGGACATTGCAGGAGAAGTAAGCCAAGATAAGGTGCCTAAATCTTTCTTTTTGGGCGCTAGTGCTGTTATTTACGTCTTTGATTTAACTAGGCCGTCAACGTATAAAAATATAGAATCAGATTTGAATATATTAGATGGACTTTTGCCCGATGCTATTCTCAAAGTTGTAGGAAATAAAGAAGATTTAATAGAAGCAGATAAATTAAAGCAAGTGAAAAAAGAAATAAATGTTTCGATAGATGTAGTGACTAGTGCGAAAACAGGAAGTAATGTAGAGCGTTTATTTGCTGATTTAGCAGCAAAGTTTATAATTTAAGATTTCAAAACCTTATTTATTCATCATCACTATGGTAGGCTAGATTAGATATTATAAGGTAAATGTTAAAACATTTTTGGCATTAAATTAGAATAGTATAGATTAAACAATTTATAAGTTTTTCTGTTATTTGTGACATGTAATAGCGGCTAGTTCCCCTAAACTAGTAAGAGAACAACCCCATTTAGATAATAATTGATAACCAAAAATGATTTTACTCAAACAAACTTTACTAATCAATAAAGATGCAATCCTATTGCATAGTTGTGATAGTTTGTTTGAAACGGCTAATTTAAGAGATAGAAATATCATTCCTTATTTTCCATTCCTAGAGAGTGTTTTTGATGATTTAATTTATCGCCTTAAAATAGATGGTAGAATTACTTTTAGTGGGGTAGAAACCAAGCATTCCTTTTTACCGGGGTATTATGATTATGTTTTTAATTTGATTCATAAGAATAAAAAAGAAGTAATAGAATGGCAAATTCTAGATACAACTAATGCTTATAATGATTTAAGAACACAACAACAAAATCATCATAACCAAAAAGCTTTCCCGAACCAAGATACGCCTAATATTTATTAAACAATCAATTTGCTTTAGCGAGACTTGCTGATTGCTCTTCCAATATTTCTTTTCTGTAGTAAACCTACTAGTTATTTTATCCTATCTTTTTAAAACCCGACCTATTTCTAATACTCCGCTTTCAGCGGCTAAAAACTGGGGTTTCAAATCCTACCTTAACAAAAAAATTAGCATACATTTTATAGGAATCAACTGGGTTTATTGTACTTTCGCAAGGACTAATAATAAATTGTATTAGTATTAATAATTATAAATAACTGAGAATGAGATTTTTAGCATTTATTGCCGTTTTAGCTTTTGCTGTTTTCGCTTGTGGTGGAGAAACACCAAAAGAACAAAAAATAACGAAAAAAGCAGCTGTCAAGAAAAAGAAAAAAGCAAATGGTGAAAAGGTTTATAAACAATACTGTGTCACTTGTCACGGAGTTTATGGAGATATGGGGGCTAGTGGTGCGGCAAATTTAACAGAGACCAAGTTAACCTTAGACGAAAAGATTGCTGTAATAACCAATGGCAGGAACACCATGACACCCTTTAAAGGCTTATTGAGCGAAGCAAAGATTAAAGCCGTAGCCGAATATACGGAGAAATTGAAGAAATAATTTTCAGTTGTCGGTTGTCAGTTGTCGGTTCTAAATAAAACGGATAATTGAAAATTACTAAAATACCAACTTTTGTCTAGAAAAATTTACAAAGCACTAGGCTTAATGTCTGGGAGTTCACTTGATGGCTTAGATGTGGCCTATTGTAATTTTGACATAGAAAAGACAGCGGCTAACCAATTAGTCATACATGATTGGCATATCCTAGAAGCGGAAACCATTGCCTTTTCTGAGGCATGGCAAGCAAGGTTAAGTCAATTATCTACCCAAACGGCACTTATTTTCGCTAAAACACATACGTATTTAGGGCATTATTTAGGAGCAATGGTTGCCGATTTTATACAGCGCTATAACATTGAACCCGATTTTATTGCGTCTCATGGGCATACCATTTTCCATGAACCAGCGGGACGAATGACCCTGCAAATTGGTGATGGTTCGGCAATGGCAGTTGTTACAGGTTATCCAGTCATTTCTAATTTTAGAAATCAAGATATTGCCATTGACGGAGAAGGTGCACCTGTAGCCCCTATTGTAGATCGATACTTATTACCTGGGCATGATTTCTATCTGAATCTTGGCGGTATTGCCAATATTACTGCAATTGTAGGGCATAAAACCATAGCTTTTGATATTTGTCCCGCTAATCAATTATTAAATTTTTTAGCGAATCAAATCAATTTAGAATATGATGAAGGAGGGCAAATAGCGGCCGCTGGAGAAATCTTACCTGATTTATTAAAAATAATTAATCGAGCTGATTTTTATAGAAAATCTTACCCCAAATCCTTGGATAATACTTGGAGTAAACAAGCTATTTTAAGTCAATTAGTCGATGATAAAACCGAAATTCCTAATCAATTAGCTACTTTAGTGGAGCATATTGCCCATCAAATTGCTTTTGCCATCAAACAGGTCATTCGTAAAGAAAATATTCAAAAAGATAAATTGTCCTTATTGGCAACTGGTGGCGGTGCTTTTAATACCTTTTTGATGGAACGGCTGCAAGCAAAATGTAGAGAAGTTGCCGATTTAGAAGTGATTATTCCTAATCCAGATATTATCCAATTTAAAGAAGCTGTTTTGATGGCTTGGATGGGAGTCATGCGGGTGGAGAATGTACCGAATGTTTTAAAGACAGTAACGGGAGCAAAGCGAGATACCATAAATGGAGCGATTCATCAGGGGTGGAAGAAAATGATTTAAAATTGCTACTTCAGATTTGCTAAATCTACAAGATTTAGTAAATCTAAAATCAACGATATAGATTTACTAAATTTTTGAAATTTAGCAAATCATTTACAATTCCGAAGGATTATAAGCAGATAATTCCGTCAATAAATCTACTCCATTTTTTCCTAAAGAAGTCACCATTCGTTTGGCTTTTACAAAAGTATCTAATCTTTTTTGATTAAAATTAGCAGCACCAGCAATCAAGCTTTCGATTTTTACGCCTGCATCTCCAGAGGCATGAATGAATTCTCCTTTACCCATATAAATGCCTACATGCGTAATGCGTTCCTTTTTTTCGGAAGTTGCTTTGCGACCAAAAAATAATAAATCTCCCGGTACGATATTTTTGAGTGTTTCATCTGTTTCTATCAAATTACCTGTATGAACTTGCTGAGACGCATCTCTTGCCAATTGTACCCCATTTAAATAAAAGACCGTTTTGGTAAAACCACTACAATCCATGCCTTTTCCAGAAGTGCCGCCCCATAAATAAGGGCGACCTAAATATTCTTGGGCAGTTGCTAAAATATTATTGGGAGTAGGGTTTCGAGAAGCTAACCAAGTATCATAATTGACAATGTTCTTTTCAGGAACAAAAGCAGTTCTACCATCTGGATAGGCTACTTGGATAAATCCTTTTTCTTGTCCAATAGACTTTAAAATATTGCCCGCTACAAGGTCGGTAATTTTTTGTGCTTGCAAATTCGGGTGTTCATAACTAAAGCCAAAATCATTAGTATATACTACCTTAGGTGTACTAATCCATTCTTTATAAGTCGCTTCATCCACTTGCACAAAACCACCATGGTCGAGCCAAGCAATATATTTGTCAGGGGTTTGGACTAAGAACCAATTATCTTTTTGGTCTAAGACTTTTATTGGTGTTCCAAGCAAAGATTGAGTAGCTAATTCCTGCGAGTGTCCATTTTTAGACCGAATATTGCAAACAGATACATTTACGATGCCATAAGTTTTTGCCCCTAATTTTTCATTGGGTAAAACATCAAGACTATCAATAATGGCAATATCCTTAGCGGCTAATTGTTTGATAAAATCAGCTTTAGCATCGGGGAGATTGGTTTGTCCTTTTAGTACCACTTTTTTGCCTGATGGACTTATTTTAAGGTTCCATAGAGCGACCCTTTTATCAGGAGCATAATTATTTTTAATATCGGCTGAAATGGTCATCGCATCTTTTAGCAGCGCTTGATTATTGCAGGCAATCGTCAAAATGCTGATAAAAGATATAAAAAGAAGCAATCTAGCAAACATATTTTGGTAATTTAGCTTTTAATTAGCACGAAGGTAATGATTTTTTGATTTGCGAGGTAATAAGAAAAAAAAGGGGGTATTTCAATTTGTCGCCCCCTCCATTTAGGTGGCGATGGGATGTCAAAAAACTGTTTGACCGGAGGGAGTTTTTTTTGACTTGATTTCCTGCCTGCCGGCAGGCAGGTTTGTTTCTTTTTTATCGAAGAAAAAAGAAAAAGCAATCAAAAAGGAACGTTATTTTGCTTCATGCGACAAATTGAAATACACCCAAAATAAATTAATAATTAATAAGTCAATGAGTTGATGAGTCGCTATCTTCCTCATAAACTTCATAATCTCACTAAAAAAAGAAAATATGAAATCTAAATTTTTATTCATAGGAATGCTACTAGGAACTATCCTATTAACTGGTTTTATAGTACAAAAAACGAAAAGCAAGCCAGCCGTTGAATTGAATAATATCACGCTACCCGATGGTTTTAAAATTGACATTTTTGCAGAAAACGTAAAGAATGCACGGACAATGGTGCGTTCTCCAAAGGGAACTATTTTTGTAGGCACAAGAGGCGAAGGAAGTGTTTATGCTTTGAGGGACAATAATGGGGATAATAAGGCAGAGGAACAATTCCTAATTGATAAAAAATTATCCATGCCCAATGGGGTCACTTTTCGAGATGGAGCTTTATATGTAGCGGAGCATAATCGAATTTTGCGCTATGATAATATTGAGGCCAATCTAGCCAATCCACCAGAACCCGTAGTGATTAATGATACGTATCCCTCTAAAAAGCATCATGGTTGGAAATACATTGAATTTGGCCCTGATGGGAAGTTATATGTGCCTGTAGGCGCACCTTGTAATATTTGTGAGTCAGAGGATGAAATTTTTAATACCATTACTCGAATTGATCCAGATGGTTCTAATCGAGAAATAGTCCATAGAGGCATTAGAAATACCGTAGGATTTACCTGGCATCCAGACACCAAAGAATTATGGTTTACCGATAATGGGCGAGATTGGATGGGCGATGATATGCCTGCTTGTGAATTGAATCGTGCGGACAAAGACGGCATGCACTTTGGTTATCCGTATTGCCATCAAGGAGATACCCCAGATGATAAAATAGCAGGAAATCATACCTGTGATGAATTTACACCACCCGTGGTAAAAATGGGCGCACATACTGCTCCGCTAGGATTGATTTTTTATACTGGTAAACAGTTTCCAGCAACCTATAAAAATAAATTAATCATTGCGGAACATGGTTCTTGGAATCGAAGTTCGCCCGTTGGGTATCAATTGTCAATGGTAGATGTGGATGGTGGTGCTACGACCAAAGAAATCTTTGCAAGTGGATGGTTGGACGAAGAAGGAGAAGCTTGGGGAAGACCTGTGGATATAGAACCAATGCCAGATGGTTCTATCTTAGTTTCCGATGATTTTGCGGATGTGATTTATCGGATTTCTTATGGAGAATAAGGGAATAGTGCTTCCAGAACTTGAAGTTCT
>CAZXYA010000116.1:0-19325 GCA_964644655.1 uncultured Saprospiraceae bacterium
ATGTTCAAAAGCACCTTTGCCTAAATCAATAATGACTTTTTCAAAGGTTTTGCCTTGACTTTTATGAATCGTAATTGCCCAAGCTAATTTTAAGGGATATTGCGTAAACTTCCCAATAGCTTCTGTTTCTATTTTGGATTCATCCTTTTCATTGACTGTATATTTGAGGATTTCCCATTCTAATTTTGGCACATTAATCAAGCGTTCTTTGCCATTTTCTTGCACCACGACTTTGATACCTTCGCTTGTTAATTCCACAATTCTTCCAATAGTGCCATTTACAAACTTTCGCTCAGGATCATTTTTAATAAACATGACTTGTGCACCTTCTTTTAGACTTAAAGCTAAATCGGTAGGGTAGAGGCGGACATCAAAACTGCCTTCTACTTTGCCTAAATAAACACTAGAAGGTGTGATTAATTGACGGAGTTCTCTAGTATTAATGCTGTTGACGGTAGCGTTACGTGCGGAAAGCGTGATGTAATAATCTTCTGGTTCAAAATTGGGAATATGTCGTTCGTTTAAATCATTTAAATCATCATAATCCATATAATTCAATCGAACCGATTCTAGCAAACGAATGAAATGCCGCCCATCTTGTCGATAAATTTTGCGCAACTCCATCATTTCTAATTCATATTCCTCAAAAACATGAGCGGAGAAAAAATACTGACTTGTATATTGCATGCGAAATAGCATCCGTTCTTGTTCGGTAGCTACTACAGGGGGTAATTGAAATAAATCGCCAAAAAAGACGACTTGAACGCCCCCAAAAGGAAGTGGATTTTCTCGGTTTTTTCTTAGAAACCAATCTATATTATCTAGTAAATCTGCTCGAACCATTGAAATTTCATCAATAATCAACACTTCTAATTTTCGATATACCTTCCTTTGACGCAATCGCTTGATTTCTGTCTTATGTAAAGGTTTGGCAGGAAATTTAAAAAAGGAATGGATGGTTTGGCCCTTTACATTTAAAGCTGCCACACCTGTTGGGGCTAAAACGGCTACTTTCTTTCTAGTGGTATTTCTAAACAGTTGTAATAAAGTAGATTTACCTGTACCCGCTCGACCAGTAATAAACATACTTTTATGCGTCTTTTCTAGTACGTCTAAGGCATACTTAAAATCATCATTTAGTTGTAGCGGATTTTTTTTTAACAAAATTTTAAAAGTTTTGTGACCTTTCTAATTTTCTCCCGTCTCAAAGAAAAACGTAGATAGAAGGTAGTTGACGAAGTAATAAAGACTACAAACAAAACAAATCCAAACCGCCTCCGAGTTAAAAAAAAGTTAAGGAAATTATCACTTAACCAAAACCTCACAAGCCCAAAATTACCCCTTTTAGTTGGGGAAATACTATAAATATATCGAATTCTTTAAAGAAGGAAATATTGAATAGTCAAGCCAGCTTGTCTTCTTTAAATCAAGGATGTTATAAATATTGAATTACCTAATTACCTAAGGTGAAAAGGCATTTGTCATTCATCAACGTAAAGCCATCCTTTTACCGATTTTTTAATTCAATTATAATAAATATAGGTTAATTATTTCGTGAAAGTCGTGTCCACATTAATGACTTTTAGAATGGATAAAGTGCTAAAATTAACCCTTTTTTTGTTGTTAAAAAACATCAAAAAATCAAACAAAGTTACTCTAATCACAGGAGTCTGACTTAAACCCAAAGATAGTAATACAGCGAAAGCGTTGTACATAAAGAATTTAACTCGGACTGCAATTTTGTTGGCACATCTCTTTGGAGGTGATGCCAATTTTTTTTGGAATAAAGCAGGCCCTAATTATACAGGAATGGAAGTCGTTCATTCCTTTTATAAAACGCATTGAAATATAAAAGAATTTTCGTTTCCTGTAATTTTAGGAGACCGAAGTTAACTTTATATGCTAATATCTTTAACTTTCCATTGTAAGAAAAACTATTTTATCTTTGTTATTAACACCAACAACTAATAGATAATCCGTCAATTCATCTCCTATGGTATAATCGAAAACCGCATAATTTTGTTCTTCATCTGGATAAAACCCAATTCTAGTCAACCGCAATAATTTGAATACTTTCTTGCGCCTTTTTCGTTCAGATGTTACCTTTTCTAATAATTGCTTTAATTCATTTTCAGCGAATTCTTCAATATGAAATTCTAAATATTCTCTGGTAATGCCGTCTTCATCTTTAGCATCTGCTAAAAGTGCGCCGTGCGTTAACTGACGATACTCCGATAAATGATGCAATATTTTTTTGACTAAGGATAACTTTTCTTTTGTAATAGTGGTCGTTTCAAAATATAAATCTAAGGAGATGGGATGACCATTAATAAGTACACCTGCATTATATTCTGGTACTAGTTCATTTAAATTTAGTACCCCGAATCCTGGCAAAACGTAAGCATTTTTTAGATAGTTAACTACTTCCGTATGCCCATCTTGTGCCGCGAAAGAGAGTGCTGTTTTCCCTTCTGTGGTTTCCATATCTAAATCTGCGCCATTTGCTACTAATAATTGCACCAGTTTCAAATTACCTCGATGTGCAGCCGATTGCAATGCTGTCACACCTTGCATTTGAGTAGCATTGACGGCTGCGCCATTTGCTAATAAAAGTTGACAAATGGCATAGTCATTTTTCGCAACTGCCGAATGCAAAGGCATGACCTTTGAAGGATTATTGGCAGGAATATTTACCTTCGCTCCTTTTTTTAATAAATAGGCAACCACTTCCTGCTGACCAAAAAAACAAGCCAATGTCAAAGGCAGAAACCCATCTTTGGCAGGTGTATTCAATAGAGTAGGTTGGCTATTTACTTTTGTAATGACTCGGTGTAGCAAACCCATTGCGGCGGCCTCATATAATGTAAAATGATTCTTTTTATCAATAGCAATTTCCAAAACTTCTGGCAACTGATGATAGCCAATATACATTAAGCCGCTAATTCCATTTTCATCTACTTCATCCAAAACAGTAGAATTTTTAGTGATGAATGCATTGAGAAGGTTAATATCTCGACCTTTTAATAATTCCTTTAAATCAGCTAATGTGGGCATATTTCTTGAAGGTTTTGACTTGTGAATTGACCAAGGAACGCTATATAAATAACTTTCATTTCCTTTTTTTGTCAAAAATAAATAAAAAAATTTTACTAGCTTAAAACTATTTTGCATCCTTATCCATCCATTAGCTATAAATCACCGAAATGACAATATAGTGGACGAAACTCGACAACTCATTATTCAAGCACAACAAGGCGACCAATTTGCCTTGAATCAATTGTTCAGCGATTGGTATCGTCGAGTTTATAATATCGCCTATAAATACTTTTCAGATGCTCAAGTAGCTAAGGAAATCAGCCAGCAAACTTTTGTCGTCTTACAAGAAAAATTAATCCAATTAAAAGAACCAGCGACTTTTAAAGTTTGGTTGTATCGCATCACAATGAATCAATGCCATGAATACCTTAGAAAACAAAAGACCAGAACCAATTATGAAGAAAAATACGGTTTAGCAAGCATGCAAATTACCCCTAAAACACCTGATACTTTGTACGAAAATAATGAAAAAGCACAATTAGTTATGAATGCTATTCAGCAGTTACCCGAAGCACAACGGACGGTTTTAATCTTGAAAGAATATGAAGGATTAAAATTTCGAGAGATTGCGGATACGCTAGGAATTTCTGAGAATACAGCAAAGTCTAGATTGTACTACGGTTTAAAGGCTTTGCGTAAAATGAATATACTTAGTCACTAGTACCGTGTAACATAAATTTATTATCATTTTAGCGTACCCCCCGAACGCAGCTATGCTGCTCCTAAAAGGGATATTAAGAATGAGTAAATCTAGGTTTTCCAACGGAAAACCTAGATTTACTCACCCTTAAAAATCCCCCGCCGAGCCGCCGAGGCGTATTAAAAGAAACTTTTGTTACACAGTACTAGTAGTGGTCTAAGGATGAAATAAATATCAGTTTAATTTGAAAAGTTGTTGGTTGTCAGTTGTCGGGATAAACTGATAACTGATAACCGAGAACTGACAACAATTCTTAGTAGGATCACTTAACTCAATGACTTAATGACTAATGACTAAATCATGAATCAAGAAGAAAAATTAATAGACTATCTCTACGGAGAAATGACGGCAGCCGAAAAGCAAACTTTTGAACAGGAATTACAACTAAATCCTGCTCTCCAAAAAGAATTGACTGCTTTACAAGAAAGTAGAACTTTTTTGGCAGATTTGCCCGAAGTGCAACCACCTGCTACGGTGGTCACTTTGAAAAGAAAAAAATGGCAATGGCGACAATGGGCGATTTCTGCTGGAATTGCTGCTTCCTTATTATTGCTCTTGCAATTATTTAATTTTCAAGCAACAACTAGGGAGAATGGCTTAACTTTTTCTTTTGGGACGCCAAAGGAAAAGCTAATAACGCCAACAACTGAACCGATTACTTTAGCAGAGGTACAACAATTAATTGGAAAGCGTGAAATTGTACACCAACAACAGTTATTATTATTAGATTCTATTTGGCAAAACCGACAAATGCAACAGTTGACCGCCATGCAGAATAAATTCAATCAACAAATGACGGCTTACCAAGCACAGCAAAAATCGGAATTACAAGATTTTGCCCATAATTTTCGACAAGAAGAAATACCTGAACTGGCAAATTTGATGCAAAATTTGCTGGAAAAACATCAACAAAAAACACAAGTACTCTTAGGAGAAGCTTGGACGAGTTGGCAAGAAACTAGAAATAATGATTTGGATGTCATTAAAAGTGAATTTGCTAACGTTTACCAAAACCAAACAGAAACAGATGCTTTGTTGATTAATGTAATTGGCAATAGCGATGATTAAATAGCAGCGAGATTAGGGCGAAGGACAGAGGGGTAATCAATTCTAGAAAATTAAACTAAATCATTTAAAAATCACCAATCATGAAATTAAAAGTAACTATAGGACTATTTTTAGCGACTTTTTTATTATCTGCCCAATCGGCTCGGATGAATCGAGATATTGAGGTGGCAGAAAAGATATTAGAATCTCTCCTAGAAGAAGCCAATGGAAGTCGCATTTCTGGAAACGATAAGGTTTTTGTAATCGGTAATAGTGCAAAAGTAGAAGGTACCTATTTGGAAGGTTTTGGCGCCATGTTTTCTATTACTTCTGATAATTTATTAAATCCCTTGATTTTAACAGAAAAAGAAAGGGATAAATCGGATAAATCGAGTAGCTATAGGATTATTCATTCGAACAAGAAGAAATATCGTTTTGAGTCAAAGGATTTGGAAGCCAATAAGGAAGCCATTCAAAAGACCTTTAAATCGGTGGTCGAAATTTTCTTTTCTGATTATGCTTATTTAATGCGGCAAATTGGCGATGAGGAAAAAATAATGGTTAGATATGGAGGACTTTCTAGTCGTTTTGATCATTCCTTCCCCGTCCTTATTTTGGAAGGAAAAAATAAACGAAACTATAGTGCAACCATTACTAAAAAGGCTATTAACACCTTTCAAAATAATGACAATAAACAACAATTAATAGCTGCAATTGATTATGTTTTTGAAGAAGCAAAAGAACGTGCCACTAAAGATAAAGATTTAGCGTTATTGAGTACTATTTTGAAGAAATTGCATAGTGATAAGGATGAAGGTGCATTGCGTATTAGCGGCACGCCTTATTATGAAAAAATTGAAGGGATTGGTGCTATTTATAGTTTGCGTGTTCGCTCTAGTAATGGGCATAATTATTTTGGTTTGAGTTTTAGCGAAACTAAGACTATTTGGAGTGATGGTGAATTGGCAATTACAGATGATTATGGGAATGAAATAGAAGAAAGAAAAAGCGAAGACTTAGATAAAAATTATGCCACTTTTTTAGCTACCTTAAAAGAGAATATTATTGACTATGGAAGCATTGTCAAAAGCCTAGGGAAGGGAGAAGCATTGACTTTTAAATTGCATTTTCCTAATTGTAAGGATTGCGAAAGAATGCCTAAAAAATTAGAAATTACTGCTAAGAAATCAACTCTGGATAGTTATCGGAAGGAACAAATTTCTTTAGAGAAGGCGATTGGTCAATTGACTGTTAAAGAATGATGAACTATAAATGATGCCTGTCTGCCGATAGGTAGAAACGATGAATTCGTAAGATTTTGAAATTTCCCCCCTTTTTTAACTAATTTTTTAAGACTGATAAATCAACCGACTGTATTTTAAAATCCCATTCCTTTTGTAAGGAGCTGGGATTTTTTAATTTTGAAAATGTGCAAAGGTTTTGGCAATGATTTTTTGCGCACTCAAAAACTAGGGAAACTTTCTCCAAAATTAACCTGCCTCAGCCACCAACTCCTCAAACCGCTGCCCATATTCCAAATACAAATCGTACTCTCGTTGTGGATTTTTAGCCTGTTCGCTACTGTGAAAAACCTTGGCAATATGTGGTTCAATCGCAATAAATCCATCATAGTTATTGGCCATTAAATCGGCAACGATGGCTTTGGTATGCCCTTGCCCTTCCCCTGCGAAGGTATATTCAGGATCTCCTTCGGATTGATGCATAATGCCATCTTTGATGTGTACATGTGCAATGGCATGTTTGACTTTTTGATAAAATTCAAAAGCATTTTGCCAAGGATAGGGCTGTGGTTTAGAGCGATCTCTTTGAAAAACGGGATTGCCTGTGTCAAAAACCAATCTTAAATTAGGCACTTCTTCTAATAGACGCAGCGTATGGTCGGCAGAAAAACCACCCCAATTCATACAATTTTCATGAATGGCTTCTAAACCTGCACCTGCAAATCGAGCGGTAATTTCCCGTAGTCGTTGAAAACGTTCTGCTTCATGTTGATTGTCTCCCCAAGTACATTGGGCATAAGACATGATTCGAGCAAATCGAACTCCCAGCCGTTGCATTCTAGGAATACAACGATCAATTTCTGCTTGGGTCACTCCCCAATCTGAATCAATCGTTTTTGCCCAACTACCTATCATCGTACCAAATTCCGCTACTTGTATATTGGCTGCGGCTAATTGTTCGCAAACTCTATCGAAGTCTTTTTCTGAAAGATCATGAATATTTGTGCCATCAATCACTCGGGCAGATAAATAGCCCCAACCTAAGGCTTTGGTTACTTTTATTTGTCCTGCTAGGTCGCTGGCTGCTTCGTCTGTAAATCCTGTTAGTTTCACTTTGTAATTTTCAATTTATAATTTATAATTTTCAATTTTCAAAAGGTTTGTAGCTCTACTTTACCAGATTAAAATATTGTTCGGTTTTGCTTCCTACGTTATCCACGTTTAGGTGGCGGCTGCCTGCTAAAAACTGCGGAGCGGTTGTTTTTAACTTGATTTCCTGCCTGCCGGCAGGCAAGCAGGTTTGTTTCTTTTTTATCGAAGAAAAAGAAACAGCATATTTTATTCTAAAGTGATAAAGTAGAGTTAGGGTATCTATCTCAATTCAATCCAAACCCCATTCTGCCTAGCACTCCAATATATAGCATCAATAACCTGCACCGCTTTTAAACCTTCTTCTCCACTAACTAGCGGAGTACGTCTATTTTCTATAGCTTCGACTAGATCTTCAAAATTGCGTAAGTGACCATTAAAATTAATTGCTGAAGGGTCATTCGCACCTATACCTATTTCAGCCCCTTCCATCAAATTATTTTTGACAAACTCGTCTTCGGGAGCGGCTGTTTTAAAATCCCAAACTCGAAAGGATTCATCGCTCATGAAAACAGATCCATCACTTCCACAAAGATGTACTTCCGCAGGATGTCCACTCGAAGACCAGCAAGAAGTAGCGCCTTGAATTACGCCTCTAGCCCCATTTTCAAATTCTAAAATGGCCACCGCTGTATCTTCTACTTCAATTCCTTCATGAATCAGACAAGTCGTAGAAGCAGATAATCGTTTAACTGGCCCAGCTAAGTAAATTAATTGGTCAATGGTATGAATGGATTGATTCATCAATGCCCCACCACCATCTAAAGCCCAAGTACCTCGCCATGCACCAGAATCGTAATACTCCTGTGTTCGATACCATTTGACATAAGCATCACATAGTGTTAATCGACCAAAGCGACCAGTATCAACTGCTTTTTTAAAAGCTTGCATTGCTGGATTAAAGCGCCTATTAAAAATACTACCTAAAACTACCTTTTGTTCCCTACAAACCCTAATCATTTGCTCAATTCTAGCAGGGGTTACTTCCAAAGGTTTTTCACAAATAATATGTTTGCCTGCTTTGGCCGCAGCTATGGTTGGTTCTAGATGTGCGCCTGATGGCGTGGCTATCGTGACTATATCAATCGTCTTGTCTGCTAATAAATCGGCTAATTGATGATAGGCTTTGCAGTTATATTTTTTGCCTAGCATTTTAGCCTTTTCTGTATTACGAGCATAAATAGCGCCTAATTGTCCACCTTTCATGGCTTGTATGGCTTGGGCGTGAAAATTGGCTATCATGCCGCCACCTATAATTCCGAATGTTTGCATTTTATGAAGTTTCTTTTCTAAAAAAACTAATAATCCCAATCAAAGCCAAAATAGGTAAACCAATCAATCCGACCAATCCAAATTGATGATCATAAACATTAGTACTCGCATATTTTCCTAATAAAGCCCAAATAGAAGCAAAGGTAGCAACACCCGTTGCGGCAAACATTAAAATATTGACTAAAATTCTATTTTTAGGCAATTCATTGCCTAGGGCTTTTTTAGAATTCATCAACAATAAAAATATTAGATAAGCAATCGGCAATAGGGTAGTGGCGATTACCGAAGCAGGGACGGCTAAAGCTGTTTTGGCAGCACCATTCCACAGCAACGGAGAGAAAAATCCAGCAATGGCAGGAATAATAGCCCCTATTAAAAATAACTTGCGTTGCCCTGGCTGCCCAAAAGCTTCACTTACCGCATACCCATTCATCATCATGTGGACGAGCATGGTACTTAAAGCCATTGCTAAAATACCGATACCAAAAATAAGCTGTGACCAATTACCTAAAAACGGACGTAAGGCGTTGGCTAAATCATTGGCATTTCTTTTGGCTAACATGGTGGATAAATCCTTATCTACTTGTGGAGCTGCTTGTCTTAACTGAGCGACTTTATGAGTATCATACGTGGCAAAATTAGGATGTTCTATCTTTAGTCGAGTATCCAGCACTTGATGATAAGCAGCTTCGCTAACAATCCCATCTTTTTTAGCATGAAACTGAGAAGCAGTAGAAATAATTAAAGCGGAAGCTCCTAAAATAAAAGGAATAAATAGGCCTAAAGCTAAGTCAAATCGAGACAGTTCTCTATGCTTTTTTTGCCAGCCTTTTTTCATCAAGGAGTAAGGCAATAAAAAAGTCATATTAATCCCAACGGCAGTTCCAAAAGCGCCTATAATGATATTTCGTTGACTTTCTGAGATATAAGTTTCCCAAAAAGTACTATAGTTTCCTGCTGCTGCAATACTTGGCGTATAGGAATCAGTCGGTCGAAAAAGTGCCGAAAAATCAGGGTTTAAACCACTAAATAATTCGCCCCAATTAATAGCGCCATTCCACATCAACGTAACTACTACGCCCATAAAAGCTAAGACAATAATAGTGACCAATGCTTTAATAAAATTGTCAATAATCTTAGAAGCTTTTCCTTCTCCTGAGAATAACCAGATTAAAGAAAAGGCAAGCACAAATAAAATCCCTGTAATTAAAAAAGGCGGTAAATTCTCTCCACCTAAATTTCCCTGTATCGCATCTGCGCCCAAGGCAAACTGGGCGGCACAAAACACCACATCTGCAATAATCGTTGCAATTAACCAACCCCAAGCTAACATTGGGGAAATATGTCGCTTCGCCAATTCAAAAGGCCTATCCTCTAGTTTATCTTTACTCAAGGTGACATAACTAATGGCAGACAACATAATAATGCCACAAAGCATCGCTAATGGTTGCAACCACAAAAATTGATAGCCGCCAACTACACCCAAATACAAAGCACCAACTAAGGTACCACCGCCTAAAGTAACGGCTGCTTGTATCCAACCAGGGCCACTTAATCGAGTATAATAAAAGAGTTTGCCGAAGAAACCAGCGGATTGGGCTTTATTGAATATTTCGTTTTGCATACAGGATGACAGGATTTTATTGATTTACAAGATGGGGTTAATAAGGACATAAATTAATCCCCTGATTTATCCTCCTTTGACCAAGCCTTCAACTCTGCCTCCGTAAACATCTCTTTTTTATCAGCAGTAGCGGCACGAAGTTTCGTAATAGTTGATTCTTTCATGGTAAACCAACCAGGCTTACTCGTAAACCCACTTTTTATAAAAGCAATAATGTCTTTAATATCTTTATCAGAAATATCTGGATTTAGTTTAATGCCAGGCATAACTGCTGCTCCTTCGTAGATTTCCCCATTTACGGTAATAGGGCCTTGCAGCCCATTTAACATGATTAATGCAATATGTTCTGGTGGACCATCTGTGTATTCCGTTTGATAGAGTGGGGGAGCTAAATTTTCCATGCCTTTGCCGTCCATTCCATGACAAGTACCACAATAGGTTTGATATAATTCAAAGCCTCTTGTCCTAGGGTCTGTTTGGTCATGGACGCTGGCAACTAATTCTTTTCGATTGTCATTGGCGATATTATCTATGGTTCTATTCAATACCGTAACTAAAGGACTTTCTTTTTGTAAATTTTTGATAGTTGGCAATAGCATCGTCTCTTTGCCTGCTATACTGCTGACTAGGGCTTCTGATAGGATTCGATTATCTTTATAAGTGGTGGCTAAATCCATCCATAACTTATCCTTTTTGGGAGAGGTAATTTTACTTAAACTATGGGCTACTTGTAATTGTTGCTCAAAATTATTGGAAGCTACTGCCTTTTCAAAAATGGGTAATAAGGTTGCTTCATTGGTGTCATTGATAATTGTTTTGGCTAGTACAATAATTTGTGTTAAGACCGCATTATCATTTGACTGGATACTCCTTAATAAATCGACAGATAATTCGCCCATGCCTTCTAATGTCCATAAAGCTTGTATTTGACCCATCGGATTTTTAGCATCTTTTGCAATTTGAATGATTGCCGATACGACACTTTTATCATTGCCATAGATCAATTTTTTCTGCGCCATTTTTCGCTGCCAGCCATTGGTGGCTTGTAATAAAGGCACCCATTCTGCTAAAATTAGGGCGCTTAAATCAGGTAGTGCTTTTAGTGTATTAGTGCTATCTGCTACTCTGAAAATTCGACCTGTTATCGGCAAACTATCCATCTTGTTTTTAATAATCAACTCTTTTAAATAGCTGGTCATATACGCTCGATGTTGGATAATTGCTCTACGCATATCGACCACATACATCGCCCCATCTGGTCCATTATTTAAATTCACAGGTCGGAATGTTTCCTCATTGGAAACTAAAAATTCACTTCCTTCGCTAGTTGCTTTAGCTGCTTTTTTTCCATTAGTTGTGGTTATCTGGAATCGTTTGACTAAGTTGCCTTCTGGACCACACACAAAAGCTTGCCCATAAAAATCGTTTCTAAATTGTTCGCCACGATAAATCAAAGGGCTGCAAGCAGAGGTGAAATTTTTAACCCGTTTTTCGTCGTCATAAGCGCCTTTATTATAGCCTCTATTGATGATAGTTGGATGACTAGGGTACATCCGTCGAGACTTGGATAAATTCTGCCGTTCTAGTTTTTTACTTTCTAAATAGGGATTGGCATTAACTTGATTGGGTTGTACCAAATCGCCATAAATGGGATTACTATTGTCATTATAATATAAATGTCCTGCATCATCATTGGTAATGCCCCATTGTCCTTTGAAATAGGCAGCATCCATTTCCCATTGTCCATCTCTCAAACGATAGCGACGATCACATTTGGCACTATAAATCCAATTGTCTAAATTATAAATTAAACCATTTGGGGCATGTTCTACATTGCCTCCATTGGCATACATAGAATCCACTAAAACCCTTTCCCCCGCCTGATCATCTTCAATGGGTACCCACCATAAATTTGGTGGCTCGGCGTATAAAAGCCCTCCATTAATCAATTCTATCGCCCTTGGCAAAACCAATTCATCTAAGACAACTTTTTTATTATCCATGACGCCATCTCCATCGGTATCTTCCAAAATGGAAATCTTGCCATCTGGTTCTTTTTCATCTGACCCGTCAATATCTCGCATATATCCTGTCATTTCTACTACCCAGATTCGACCTTTTTCATCAAATTCAATAGCGACAGGAGAAGTTAATAGAGGTTCAGCAGCAATGGCTTTAATATGAAATCCTTCTTCCAAAGTAAATTCACTAGTGAGATCAATGGACTCAGTCGTATTTTTACAAGCTGAAAATAGTAGTAAACAAAGAAAAATAGATGGAATTAATTTATTCATTAGAAGGTAATTAATAATTGGTTTTAAGGATTTTGACAATTTTACAAAAAAGCACAATTTACCCCTGCCATTAAACTGCAAGTAAGTACCCAAAAACCAACATGGATCCAGATACTTTTTAAGGATTTACCCGTTAAGAGTGCACTTATACCCAAAATAGCTAAACTAAAAAGGAAACTAGCTTCTGCACCATGTATCATGCCATGCCCGAATGTTCGATGGCGAGTGCCGTATTGTGCTAGAAAATCATTAGTAAACCTTCTGAATTCTGAACTAGTATCAGCAAAACTTTCTTCTAAAAAGAATAATTGAAAAACGCCAATTTGGTGAACACTAACTAGGGTCATTACATAGGATAAAAATAAACCGAGTAGATAAATTAGCGCAATTTGTCCAATACTTTTGGGTTTGGTAATTTGTTCAATTGATTCTCCAGTTGTATTGGCTAATCTATTGCCAAAAGCATTAGGTTGATACCAAATAAAACCAATAATAAGTGGTATGAAAGCCGAGATAGGTAGGATATAAAAATTGAAAAGTCCCATCTGATGTATTTATAAAATGAGTAATATAAATCGGTCAAAAGTAGTAAAAAATATTTGGCTTAAGGTAATCAATTTGCTAAGTAATAGTACTTTTGATATTATTTGCTTTGGATTTAGCGCATTCGATAAAAAATAGAAGTTAAATTAAAGATATGAATAAAATAACCGCTGTTATTCAAACTTGCACAGGCAATTTGGCTGAAAGTAAAGCTTTTTATCAAAAATTAGCTTTTGAATTACTTTCAGAAAAAGAGCCGACCTTATTTACAGATGGTAAAATGCTGCTAGAGATTAATCCAGATAATTTTGTTAGAACTGGTTTGAAATTATACCAATCAGATTGGACGGAAACGATTTCTCTATTAAAAACCGTAACGGCAGTTATTGCATTTGATGGAGGGCATTTGGTGAGTGATTCAAATGGAGTAAAAGTGTACTTGATGGATGGGGAATTCAAGGGGGATTATGAAATAACAGGTGAATCCAAAGCCGTTCTAGGTAATTTTGCCGGACTTAGCATAGAAGCTGTTGATGTCAAAAAAACGGTTCAATTTTGGAAAATGCTAGGTTATAAAAAGACAATGGGTAGCATCGAACAAGGTTGGATTGCTTTTGAGAATGGAACAAGTATTGGGGTGAGCATTATGAAACCAATGGTTTGTCCACATTTATTTTTTAATCCTGGATTGACTTTTTTTAATGGAGGAAAAAATTTACCTATTATTAAAAAAATTAAAACCGTAGGTATTTCGATTGCAGAAGAGATTACGGTTTTTAATAAAGAAGGGATTGTCGATAATGTGATTATTTGCGACCCTGGCGGATTGGGTTTTTTTATTTTTAATGATTGATAATGTGTTGATTTATTCTTTCTTTTGTTACTGGTATAAGTATTTGTAATAAAAAACAGGCGTAACTCATACCACCTACTAATTTCCTCGCTGCCTCCCGACTAAAGTTCCCCTTCGGCGGGACAAGTATTGGCAGCTCTGAAAGGGAGGTTAGGAAGTAAAGTCTAATAAAACCTCCCCCAGATTTTGCACCGAAGGTGTGAAATCTGGCAACTAGTAAGTAGTCACAAACAGACTTAATTATTCAAGGTAGGGTAGGAGAAGTACGGTCGTATAACAAAATTTAAACTAAACAATAACAAAATGGCTAGTAAAAAAGAAGTCTTAGGAAAAATTAGAATTCTCATTACTCAAAAATTTAAGGACCCAAAAGATGCTTTTAATTTTTTTGATAAAAATGGAGATGGTTATTTAGAATATGGTGAACTTAAAAAGTTAATCAAAAAAGCAAAAGTTAATCGCTTTTTAGCACCTGTTGTCGCCAACAAAATAATTCGAGGATTGGATAAGAATAAAAATAAAAAATTGAATTGGAAAGAATTTAGTAAGGCGGCGAAGGTTTTGTTGTCGAAATAAAAAAGAGGTAGTCTGATTTTCACCAGACTACCTGCCAAGAAGGAAAGATTCGATTTGCCTTTAGGCTAAAATAGCCTTATATCTTTTTCGGAAATCCCAATTTTTCGAGATTTCTGAGTTATTCTTAATCTACATTGTCATGTAGATAAGTATTATTTCTATTAATTTCTGGCGCTTCATCATCATCGGAAATAGACCAATTGGAAAGCGTTGATTCTTCCGAAGAATGTCGTATTTCATTTAACCGAACATTCCGACGAAGATATGCTGGCTTATTCTCTAATTCATTGATAACCTGCGGGTTATTTAATTTAGTTACATTCGTACGTAATTTTTCTCTTCTTCGGTCTTCTCGTTCTTGACGCTTTCTTCTTTCACTTTCTGCTCTTTCTCGCTCTTCATCCTTAACATAAGGTTCATCGTAGGAATATTGCGTCTTTCTATATTTATCTAATTGAATATCCTCAAATTCAAAAGTAGTTGAATTCTCTGCGATCACCGACGTTAGATCGGGAGTACTTTTTTTTTGGACAGATGGAGTCGGTTCTTCATCATCTAAGGCAACAACTATTCTATTATCTTCTCTAGCCACCTTCTCAGGTTTAGTACTTTCAAATCCAGTAGCAATGATGGTTACACTAATTTTATCACCCAAATCTTCATTATAACAATTTCCCCAGATTAAATTGGTCCCAAAACCAGCTTCTTCTTGGACAAATTCTGTGATTTGGAAAATTTCATCCATCGTTACTTCTTTGTTTCCAGAAGTAATATTTAATAAGATATGTTGTGCTCCTTTGATATTAGAATCTTCTAATAGTGGAGAATTTAACGCATCATCAACTGCTCTTTTTGCACGATCTTCGCCTTCCGCAGAGGCTGTTCCCATAATAGCTATGCCGCTTTCTCGCATTACCGTATTCACATCCTCAAAATCTACGTTTACATAACCAGGAACGGTAATAATTTCTGCGATTCCTTTAGCCGCAGTTGCTAAAATATTATCTGCTTCTGAGAAAGCTTGAGATAAGGATAAATTACCATGAATCTGGCGCAGTTTATCATTGGAAATGACAATTAATGTATCTACATTATTTTTCAATTCTTCTAGTCCCTCTCCACCTTGACTTGTTCGTTTTCTACCTTCAAAAGTAAAAGGCAAAGTAATAATTCCTACCGTTAGAATCCCCATTTCTCTTGCTGTTTTGGCAATAATAGGGGCGGCACCTGTTCCTGTTCCACCACCCATTCCAGCAGTAACGAACAGCATTTTAGTACCTTCTTCTAAAAATTCCTTTACTTCTTCAATAGATTCAATACAAGCTTGGCGACCAACTTGTGGTCGAGAACCTGCACCTCGTCCATCCGTAAGCTCAGGACCTAATTGAATTTTAACTGGCACGGGGCTAGTCTCTATTGCTTGAATATCGGTATTAGAAATAGCGAAATCTACGCCAATAATACCTTGATTGAACATGTGGGTTACTGCGTTACTACCGCCGCCACCAACACCTATTACTTTGATGATTGATCCTTCTCCTTTGGGCATACCGAACATCATAATTTATAAGTTTTCTCAGTTAAAGAATTTAATTTTAAGAGGTATCTGGCTTTAGGTATTAGGCTATATATTTAACCTGATACCGATGACCCGACACCTAGAACCTAGTATTCTGTGTCTGGCTCTGCTTCAAACCACTCCTTCGTCTTTTTGAACAATTGGGAATACCATTTACCGCCCTCATCGGCAAGACCAACACTCGCTGGTTCTTGTTCATAAATTTCTTCTGAAGTTTCTTCTGCGACCACATTAGGTTCTTTATGTGTGTATGTTATTTTTCCTGTTTCTACAGCTTCTATTCCTTTGAGTAATAAACCAATCCCTGTAGCAAAAATTGGACTATAGACTCGCTCAGAATTTCCATGCGCTAATTGTTCTGCTGGAATACCAACTCTAGCAGTCATGCCTGTATGAAATTCTGTTAGTTTATCAATATCTTTTAATAAAGCACCACCTCCTGTCAATACTATGCCACCAATCAATTTCTTTTCAAAACCTGAGCGCTTAATTTGCCATACTACATAATCTAAAATCTCCTCTGCTCTTGCTTGAATAATTAAAGCTAAGTTTTTTTCTGAAATTTCTTTTGGCTCTCTTCCTTTTAATCCAGGAATGGCAATCATTCTATTATCAAAGACTTCATCTGCTAAAGCAGAACCAAACTTAACTTTTAATTTTTCTGCTTGGTGTTTCATGACCGTACAGCCTTCTTTGATGTCTTTAGTGATGACATCTCCACCAAAAGGAATGACTGCTGTATGTCTTAAAATACCTTCATAGAAAACAGAAATATCGGTTGTTCCTCCTCCTATATCAATTAAAGCTACCCCTGCTTCTAATTCTTCTTCACTTAATACTGCCGCCGCCGAAGCAATTGGTTCTAAAGTAATATCTGCTACTTTATAGCCTGCTTTATGGACACATTTAGTAATATTATTAGAAGCGGTAATTTGACCAGTTATAATATGAAAATTAGCCTCTAAACGAACACCTGACATTCCAATTGGATCTACAATCCCTTGCTCATTATCAACTGTATATTCTTGAGGAATAACATGCAAAATTTTATCACCTGGAGGTAATACCAAGCGGTGCATATCTGATACTAATTTTTCAATATCTTTGATTGCAATCTCGGAGTGCATATTCTCTCGAGTTAGCATCCCTCGATGGTGCAAACTTTTAATGTGTTGACCAGCAATACCAACATGGACTACTTTAAAAGATTGTTGAAATTGTCGCTCAGCAGCGGCAATCGCCTCCCCAATAGCTTTTACTGTCTTCTCGATATTTGTTACCACTCCCCTCATTACGCCAGTAGATTCTACTTTCCCTACGCCTAAAATTTCGAGTTTTCCATGTTCATTTTTGCAGCCTGCAATGGCACATACTTTCGAGGTGCCAATGTCCAAGGCTACAACTAATTCTTTTTCCTGGTTAGTGTTTATTTCCATAACCTACTAGTGTTTTCGGAAGAATTTTATTTTTTCGTTTCTCTTCCTTGGTGGACTAAATTGTTAGGTTGAGACTATCAAGTCAAAATATTTTCTGACTTTTGAGACAGCCTTATCTTTTTTCTGCAATGACTTGTCCTTTATACCGCAAGTCAATATTTTTATATTTTCGCCATCCTTCTTGTGTAATGGCTTTATGATAAAAAACCTTCAAATTTTCTAGTTTTATATCAATATTATCATATTTGCCAAAGAATATTTTTTGGTTTCCCAATTTAGGTGCAAAAATATATTCCCTTTTATTATTAACGTATATTTGTTCAATCAATGGTCGATATAAATCATCTGCTAGAATTTTTTTACTTAAATCAAATAATTGATTTAGTGGGTGATTTTTACGATCCATAAACTCAGGCGTATGAGGTGGAATATTACCAGTTGCCACCAAAACTCTAGCTGTAAAATGTTTAGAAGTTGGCATCTTATTTCCTTGCCTATCAAAATAATAGCTCGCTTCCATTTTATCAATAATCCGAATGACTGGAATACGCTGTTGTATGTCAATTTGAACTGTGCTATTTGCACCAATAAAAGCTTCTGCATCCAAGACAAAAGGATTTTCTTTTAACACCTTTTCTATTCGTTCTACATCAACTGTGTTTTGGGGAATACCTTCCATAGAATAGCCAAAACTTCGATCTAATATTTCAAATACATCCCCTTTGGTCAATAGATTATTGCCATCTGGCAAATGCTCAATATTTACAACAACTTCTATCGTTTTAGTAGTTTGTTTTTTTTCTACCATATTGACCAAGATTACGCCAATCAATAAGATTAAAGCAATCCAGCCTAAGCGTTTGAGGGTTCGTATAACTTCTTTTTGTTGCATTTTTAAAGATTCACGGTGAACGGTGGACGGAGAAATAATTTATTTTCTACCGCCTGCCGTTTTGTGTTTACCGTCTTTTCTCAGTCAGTTTTCTTACCTCCTGTGCAATCTCACTTGCAGCATTTGGTCTCGCCAAACTTTTAATTTGCTGACTTAATTGGCGATGTTGTGTGTCGTTTCTCAAAATATGAATAGCTGTTGGAAGCATTTTTAAAGTAGCTTCCGCATCTTTAACCATGACAGCTGCTTCCGCATTTACAAGTGCTTTAGCATTCTCTGTCTGATGGTCTTCCGCCACATTTGGCGAAGGTATTAAAACGGCTGGTTTCCCAACCATACTTAATTCTGAAATTGTTAGGGCGCCTGCTCTACATATTACAACATCTGCAATGGCATAAGCCAAATCCATACGATCTAAAAAGGCGCGAATTTTTACATTGGGCAACTGAGCGGTTTCGCAATCTTGATAGTTGTCAATATACAACTTGCCAGTTTGCCAAAGTATCTGAACATCTGCCAAATCGCTAATTTGTGCTGCATTGAATCGCATAGCAATATTCAATGTTTTGGCCCCTAAACTTCCGCCAAAGAGCAAAATCGTTTTTTTGCCCTTTTCTAAGCCAAAATGAGTCAAGCCGACTGTCTTTAAATCCACTAAATCTCCAATATCATTTCTTACGGGATTTCCTGTAATTTGAAGCTTTTCTTTTGGAAAAAATCGCTCCATATTTGGATAAGCTACACAAACTTTTTGTGCTTTTTTAGCTAATAACTTATTCGTTATTCCCGCATAGGAATTCTGTTCTTGTACGAGAATTGGAATGCCTTGCCGATAAGCCATTTCTAAGGTTGGTCCACTTGCATAACCACCAACTCCAACAACTACATCTGGCTTAAATTGTCGAACAATCCAAAATGCCTTCCAAAGACTTCCTATTAAATGAAATACATTAAGGACATTTTTTAAAGTCAATTTTCGTTGAAAACCACTAATTTTTAAACCTTTAATTGGGTAGCCTGCTT
>CAZXYA010000117.1:0-19280 GCA_964644655.1 uncultured Saprospiraceae bacterium
CCCGTTGAGCCGCCAAAGGCGGCGAGGCGAAATATCAATAAACTTTTGTTAAAACAAAGTATAAATAAAAGGTGCAGCTGCACTTCCACCACCAATCACAATCAATACCCCTAATAGAAGCAAAACTAAAATAATGGGGGCTAACCAAAATTTTTTACGTTCCATTAAAAATCTGCCTAAGTCTTTTAAAAATTCCATATTTGAAATGATGAATGATAAACGATAAATGATAAATTTGGTATTTAGACAAACAGAACTAATCTAATGCAAATTCCTCTTGCCAGTTGTCCGTCTTTTCCCATTTGGGTTGTTCCGTCTTTGTAAACAAATAATCTTCGATAACCAAATAATCCATTTCGGTACGCATAAAACAGCGGTAAGCATCTTCAGGTGTACAAACAATCGGCTCTCCTCGGACATTAAAACTGGTATTTATAACTACGCCATATCCCGTTATTTGTTTGAATTCGTTGATTAAATGCCAATATCGTTGATTGGTATCTTGGTGGACCGTTTGCACCCTAGCGGAAAAATCTATATGCGTGGCAGCTGGAATATCTGACCGCTGGATATATAATCGTTCCATTAAAGGTAGCTCAAAATATTTATCAGGTAGTCTTGTTTGCCTTTTGGCACTAATGGGAGCAACCAAGAGCATATAAGGCGAATCTACTGCTAAATTAACATATTCCATTCGATCTTCTGCTAAGATAGAAGGGGCAAAAGGCCGAAAACTCTCTCGATATTTAATTTTAAGGTTTAATTTCTTTTGCATTTCTTCGTTCCTAGCATCCCCTAAAATGCTACGGTTGCCTAAGGCTCTTGGGCCAAACTCCATTCTCCCTTGAAACCAACCGATTACTTTTCCTGCTGCTAATAACTGAGCAGATTTGTTAGCAAGAGAGGTGAAATTGTCAAATTTCTGAAAGGGTGCTTTATATTTTCTAGCAGTTAATTCAATTTCTTTATCAGAAAAAGCAGGCCCTAAGTAACTGCCTTCCATATTATCTTGAATTGGATTTATAGTTCGCTTTTCTTCAAAATATAAATAATTGGCGGCTAAGGCTGCTCCTAAAGCACCGCCTGCATCTCCTGCGGCAGGTTGGATAAATACATTTTCAAAAATATTAGCAGCTAATAATTTACCATTGGCTACACAATTGAGTGCAACGCCTCCTGCTAGACATAAGTTTTTTGCGCCCGTTAAACGTTTGGCTTCTTGTGCTATTTTTAATACAATTTCCTCTGTAACGGTTTGTATGGCATAGGCTAGATTACAATGTTTTTGCTTTAGTTCACTTTCTGTCGCTCTGCGAGGAAAACCAAATAATTTTTCCCATTTTTTATCTTTGACCATCCGTAAACCTGTCGCATAATTAAAGTATTTTTGATTTAGCCATAAAGAACCATCTGCTTTTAAATCAATTAGCTCGGTCTTGATGGTTTGGATAAATTGCTCCACTTCGACAGCAGTTGGATTGCCATAAGGAGCTAAGCCCATTAATTTATATTCTCCAGAGTTAACTTTGAACCCTAAAAAATAAGTAAAAGCAGAATAGAGTAATCCGATAGAATGCGGGAACTTTAATTCCCTAAGCATTTCTATTTGATTGCCTGAACCTTTACAGATAGAAGTAGTGGCCCACTCTCCAACACCATCCATTGTGATAATGGCTGCTGTTTCAAAAGGAGCAGGATAAAAGGTACTAGCGGCATGGGATAAATGATGTTCAGGAAAGAGTAGCTTTAATTCTTTTTTGTTGTAAGACTCAACTTTGGCTAATTCTTGGTGAATTAATCGTTTGATAAACATTTTTTCTTTTAACCAAATGGGAATGGCGGTCATAAAAGAGCGAATGCCCTTGGGGGCAAAACCGTAATAGGTTTCTAATAAGCGCTCAAACTTCAATAAGGGTTTATCATAAAAAACCACAGCGTCTAATTCATCAATGCTCCATCCTGCTTCGGTCAGACAATAACGAATGGCATGGACAGGGAAAGCGGCATCTTGCTTCTTTCGGGTAAATCGCTCTTCTTGGGCGGCGGCAATGATTTTTGGGCCATCTATAACTGCTGCGGCTGAATCGTGGTAGAAAGCGGAAATGCCAAGTATTTTCATGTTAAGGGGATTCTGATAGCTTGTGCGAATTAAGCTGATTTGGCGGATTATCACGGGATTTCTTTTGGTTTATACTTAAAGAACTCTGTTGTTTTAGTTAGTCAGATTTATGATCTAAGATGTATGAATTATGATTTTACTCCACCACCCGACACCGATTCAAAACCACCTCCATCAACATCCCCGTACAAACACCTTTCAAACTGATTGAGTCGCCCACTTTTTTCCCACTAACTTTATCACTTTCACTTAATTCAAGCGTACACAAAACACCCGCCTCATTTTCTCCTGTACTTAATAAAAATACGGTAGCACCTTGTTGATCGGTGGAGATTTCAAAAATCTGCCCACTAATCTGGATGACTTGGTCAATAAATTTTTTGTCAGCAACTGCTTGATTCTCTGAATATTCTTGAAATAATTCGGTGGCAGAAAGGGTGAAATCTATTGGTTTTTTCTGGACGGTTGCTTTAGGGGCATTCATAATAATTGAGGTGCCTAAAGCGACTAAGATAAAGAGGATACCAAGTCCACCAAAAATATATATCGGATATTTAATGCGCTTACTCATTTTATTATAGGTAAAGGTTATAAGGTGTCAGGTGTCAGGTGTCAGGTGTCAGATGAGACGCTATTACGTCAAATCTGATACCTATAGCCCTTATCTTGCTTTATAGGTCATATTTAAGGTGATTTCCACTTTTCTAGAAATACCCAAAGTCTCTGTATCTACGGAAATAACGGAAGGAAGTTTTTCTTTCATTAATTGATTAACCTTCTCAACACTTCCTTCTTCGATCATCATAATAAATTCGGAAGTGCCTGAAATAGAACCATCCGCATTTACCCTTAGTGTTCCTACTGCACTTGTGACTCTTTTTTCGTCCCAGATGTAAAGCACGCCATTAACGGTAATCGTATAATTACCTGGTTCGTTAAAATTGATATTATGAATATCTGCTATTTGTCCTGAAAATTTAATATTAGGATGCGAAGAAACATCCACCATTTTACTATTAAATAATTGATCGGCGGCTCCTAATTTAAATTCAAAAGATTTTAGTAACCCGATAAAATCTATATTACCATTTTCACTATCCAAAACAGAAGCAACTTGATAATTATCTGCTTCGATATCGGTAATTCTATTGGTTGATTTGACATGGACATGTGCTGTTCTGGAAATGTATTTTTGTGCAGCTAAGTTAGTGGTGAAAAAAAATAAAAAACCTACTAATAAGGTAGCAAACAGATGGTGGATAAATAGAGTGGTATGCTTTATCATAGCTTGGTTCATGTACGATTATTTATGTGTAACTATTTACCATTGAAAATATAGTATCATAATTTTTTACCATTTAGTTATTTAAGTTCATTTAGTTTTATCTTACATGGACTCAAATGTCTTAAATGGTAAAAATAAAAAGAGCTATTAAATATGTTGAATAGTTACATTTGTTTTATGTTAAATTGGGCGTCTAGTAATTAGACGAATAATTATTTAATAAAGATACTGGCTAAAAGGATTTAAATAAATTTTAACCAAATATTTTGTCTAATTAGATAGATGATTTTTTTCGAGTTTATTTTCCCAATACAAAGATAATGCTTTGTTTTTTAAGAAGGTATAGCACCGATTAGTCAAAAAGAACTTTTGTTTGACAACCATCTATTAAATATTAACGTAAGTTGTATTTTGAGACTATTTTAAAAAATAGTTTTCCCAAACCTCAAGAGGGTTTAAAAAATAAATGTCCATTCTTGAAATTATAAACTGCTGACTACCAAGGTGTTTTTAATTTTAATTTGCATTTTAATTTTAATTTATTCCTTAATCGTATTTATACCATGTCTTTTAATCTATACACTAAAAATACGCAGAGAGATTTACCGACTATCAAACAAGATAAATCCCTCAATGAACCAAGTAATTATTTACCGAGTCAAGGATTAATGGATGCGGTGAATGTGGCTTTAAATCTTGGACTCCCTTTATTACTTACTGGTGAACCGGGGACTGGGAAGACTAGATTAGCGCATCATATTGCTTGGATTTTTAAATTAGGACAGCCCCTAATCTTTAATGCCCAAACAAGTTCTACGGTTAAAGATATTTTCTACAAATATGATGCCTTAGGGCATTTTCAGTTTAGCCAGACCAGTAAAGAAGTGCTAAAGCCTACCGATATAGAAAGTCGTTTTATCAGATATCATAGTTTAGGGAAAGCGATTAAAGAGAACAAACGATATGTAGTCTTGATTGACGAAATAGATAAAGCACCTAGAGATTTACCCAATGATATACTAGCGGCTTTAGAAGATTTGGAATTTAATGTTTCTGAAGTAGGAACGACTTATAAAGCATCCGAAGATAATAAGCCAATTATTATTATGACTTCTAATTCGGAGAAAAACCTTCCGGATGCTTTTCTACGAAGAGTCGCTTTTTATCACATTCCTTTTCCTAATGGTGCACAATTATTAGAAATTCTAAAAACGAAGACTACAGGTTTATCGAATGTTAATTTACAAGCAATCATTGATCATTTTGAATACATTCGGGCGAATGCAGATTTAAGGAAAAAACCTGCTACTGCTGAACTAATTCATTGGGCTTTATTATTACAAAAATTAGATTTTGATACAGATAAATTGAGTGATATTACTCAATTAGACGAAAAAGAAAAAAATCAATTAATGGTCTCTTATGCGGTATTGGCAAAGACGAAGGAAGATATGGCAAGTTTGAAGGGAATGATTCAAGGCTAACAGGTTTTAGGAACTGAATTGATTAACAGTAGTATGAATCTTGAGTTCTAATAGATAGTCAGCTGATAAATTGACATAGTTAATTTCAATAACTTGTTTAATATCTGTGTCCCTTCATTTATCCGTGGTACAAATAAATACCACGGATAAATGAAGGGACACGGATAATTATTTTTTTTCTCTGACATTCTAAATAACTCATAACTCATAACTCATAACTCATAACTCAACTTACATCAACCAACCCACTAAATATCAATTTTTTGCCCACCTACTCAATAGGTTGGAAACCGAAGGCTTCACTTTCGGAACAGAACAGTATTTGCAATGGCAAAAAATTCTGGAACGTTTTCCAGAGGCATTGACTATTGCCGAATTAAAGACCTATATCTGTCCATTAATTGCAGCAAATGAAGCCGAGCAAAGGTTGATTTACCAAGTGTACGATGAATGTTTGGAAGAAGTAGCGGAAATTAATAGAGCAACTACCTTAGCTTCAACTAAAAGGAATTGGCTAAAAACTATTTTGATTGGTTTAGCGGTACTTGCTGGATTAATACTTGCTTATCGTTATTTTTTTCCTCCCGCAACTAAGGCAAAGGTTTTATCTGAATACATTGAACCATCTTATTTAAGGCTAACTCCGAACGAAACAAAATCCGTTTGCATTAAGCGTAATAAATTAGCAGGAAGACCAAGTATTAAAACAGCTACTTTATTAAATACAAGTAGTATTGATACGACTTTAGGGCAATTTCAATTAGATTCTATTTGCCTACAATATGCGGCAAAAAATGAAGTGGGTGCGGATACTTTTGAGGTGGAATTGACTGATATTAATGGCAAAAATTGGCAAACGACTTTTTATGTCAATGTTCGAGATATTCCATTAGATACGATTACTCGGCAAGTTTTACAAAAAAAAGCAAGACCTGTAAGTACGCCTTTGTTTACGACTAAAGATTTACCCTTTCCTAACGATATCCGAGATCTGGCGATCCCTCCGTTAAATGCTTTAGAAAAGTTTTATCAGGAAAATGCTAAACTCATTAAGTTTTTATTGATTGCCTTATTGACCGCAATTTTGATAAAAATACTCTTGGCGAGAGATGAGCAGCGCAAAAGACTAATAGCCAATCCAAAAGAACAAGTAAAAGTATTGCCCATTTTAGGCTTGCCCAATGTGCTTTTAGCTGCCATTAAATCTGGGGAGTTTTTCTATCGACTATTGAATAAATTTAGACGCCGAACTCCTGATGAATTTTATCGGCTAAATATTCCTAAAACAATTAACCATACCATTAAAAATGCAGGGATGGTTAATTTTCAATATAAATTACAAACCCGCCCTTCAGAATATTTATTGCTTATTGATGGAAAAGAAAAAGGGACGCATTTGGCTCAATTATTTGATTTAATCCACGATTATTTTCAACTAAATGAAGTGCATTTTGAGCGCTTTTTTTGGGATGGAGGTACGGGATTGGCTTATAATGAAAAATATCGAGAAGGAATTTCTGCGGAGGTATTACAACATCAATTTTATCAGTCTAAATTAATTGTTCTAACTAATAAGAAAAAAAGTGCTTCCACCCCGATAGCTATCGGGGTGAGTTCTGGAAGCATTCAGGGAAAAAATGACTGGCGAACTGCCTTTAAAAATTGGAAAAATAGCGCAGTTTTATTACCTGCTTCGACTTTTACAACGAACCGATCTTCATTAATAAAGCCTGAATTTCAAGTAGTTCCTACCACCATCGGAGGACTTAATTATTTACTAGAAAAATCACAAATAGCGGGCGGAAATACCAATTTAAAAAAGAGCAATAGCGAATTATTTGATACCGAAAAAATAGCGACAACTACTATAATAGCTTCTCTTAAAAAACACTTTCCCGAATCAGTCGTGACTTGGATTGCTGCTTGTGCGATTTACCCGAGCTTACATTGGCCGTTGACATTACATTTAGGAGTCCTTATTGGAGAGTTTAAAAAGGAAAAAGATTTATTGTCCATCGAAAATCTTTTTGATATAGTCAACTTACCTTGGTTTGCCAAAACGACAATGCCTGCGGAGGTTAGAAATACTTTAGTTGATTTTTTAAGTAGGGAACAGCCCCATTTATACAAGCATTTAACCAATGAAATCAATCAAATTTTTGAAACGCATCGACCTTTTACAACCGAGGAATTAGCTGCACCCAATCAAGCAATTATTGGAATGCAGGAAACGGTGAAAGACGCCGAAAATAATCAGCCATCGAAAACTGACTTTCTCAATAACTTGACTATTCCTGTTATTGAGAAACTGACTAAGAAGCAACAAATAGTAGATTTTTTAATTCCTAAACAATGGCAACAATACTTGAAAAAAGTTGGATTCCCGAATTTAGGGATGCAAGATTTTTGGAAAGATGTCCTCCTTTTTATTTTGCCTGTTTGGTTATTATTTAGTGGATTTATATGGAATTTGCCCGAAAAGTGGGACAATTGTCAGGGAGAGATTGTTCCTTATGTTTATGAAGGTGTCTTACTTTCTTTATGTATCGACCAACCTCAAGATAGAATTTTACTACAAGAATATTATGCAAGAGATGCGATTAAGGCAACCCAAACAAGAACAGTTGATAGTTTAGCAACAATCGTCAAAAAATCTTTAGGTACAGGAATTTTTGAAGCAGTCCTAGATCGAGATGATTCAGATGTGGGCGCCTTACAATCGGCAGTAAAATCCTTTTTTGGCAATGTTGGAACTACTTACTATAATCGAGGGGTACAATTATATGATGAATCAAATGAGGCAGCAGAGAACTCCGAAGAAAGGGCAAGTTTGAGAGATGAGGTCTGTTATCATTTTGATCGAGCGGTGCTGTTTGATAGTTTGGACACACAATTGCAGAAAGCGGTTCGTTGGTGCTTAAAAAATCAGATTAAATCGGTGAATTTGCAAGGTCAGATTCTGGATAAAAATAACCAAAATCCAATTGCCAATGCAAAGGTTACTTATTTAGGACAAACGGTTGCCACAACTGCCAATGGTCAATTTGCTTTGAGTATTGATAAAAAGTCGATGACTACTCAAATGGCTAATTTAAAGATTAGAAAAACAGACTATTTAAGCCGTACGGATAGTTTTGCACTCCAACAAATTGATCGAGAAACCTATGTGTTGGGAGAGGCCATCTATCTAATACCTAAAGAAAAAGCGATTGTCAAATACTTTATTAACGGAACGGTAAAAGATAAAGAAACGAATGGCAATGCTGTTGGAACGGTTAATATTTATGTTAATGGACAATTAGAGGCGGCAGCTGAAAATGGACAGTTTGCTTTTGAATTAACGAATGAAGTGATTAAAGGGGATAAAATGACTATTCGTTTTGCGAGTGTCGATTATGAACCAATCACCCAAATTATTAACTTTAATAAGCACAAAGAAATTGGTTTGGGCGTTACCTTGAAACCATTACCTAAAGATTTTGTAGAGGTAGCTGCTAGCTCAACCGCTACAGCCAATGCAGATGGAACAGTAACGGATTCTTTAGATTATTTATTGACCACGATTATTGAAACTAGGGAAGCTTTTGTGCCTTTTAGTTTTGAAACGCCCATTCCTAAAATGGAGTTAATTGAAGGAGATACGTTTTTAATGGGCGATGTTTTAGGAGATAATCTTCATACTAATGAATCGGTACACTCCGTCATTTTAAAAAGCTATTATTTAGGAACAAATGAAGTGACTTTTGAAGAATATGACCGTTTTTCACGCGCTACTAAAGCACCATTAACGAATGATAATGGATGGGGAAGAGGCAAACAACCAATCACAGGGGTCAACTGGTATCAAGCTATTGAATATTGTAATTGGCTAAGTGAGGCACATGGGTATGAACCTGTTTATACTATTGATAAAACAGCGGTAGATGAAACGAATGAAAATGAATTGGATACTTTAAAATGGATGGTTATTCCTAATTGGACGGCCAATGGTTATCGGTTACCAACAGAGGCAGAATGGGAATTTGCAGCTCGGCAAGGTGGACAAAATATTCGATTTGGTCATGGCATTAATCAAGCAAATCCTGAGCATGTCAATTTCGCTGGTTCAGAAACACCAACTCAGTCTTATGTAGTTGTAGGGATTAATCGGGAGCAACCAGTTGCGGTCGGTAGCTTTGCAGCAAACGCTTTAGGTTTATTTGATATGAGTGGCAATGTAAGTGAATGGTGTTGGGATTGGTTGGGTGATTATAATACCACGCAGATGGAAGTAGCGCCTACGGGGGCAGAAATGGGCATACTGCGAATGACTCGTGGCGGTAATTTTATGAATAATGTTACGACTATACGGACAAGTGCTAGAGTTGGCGTACCGCCTTCCACACAAGCATTTTTTGGCTTTAGATTATGTCGGGGAGTGAATACCACCAATTAATTAAATGAATTTGAAGTCGCTAATAGATGGGAGATAGGACATTTGAATGATGCGGGTGCTCGACTTTATACACAAAAATTAGGTGAACTTGTCAATCAACTACCCAAATAAATTTTAGACATCAAGCTTTTATTTTTTATTACTAATAAACTATGCTTTTTAACTCCTATACCTATTTTATTTTCTTTCCGATTGTTGTTGTACTCTATTTTATGCTTTCTTCGGTTCGGGCACGGATAGTATGGTTATTGATTGCCAGCTACTTTTTCTATATGTGCTGGAATCCTATCTTTATTTTACTCATTATAGCCTCTACCTTAGTAGATTATTTTGTGGGGCGAGCTATTGGTAAGACAGAAGAACAGGCTTCCAAAAAGAAGCTGCTTTGGGTGAGTTTGATCGTCAATTTAGGCATTCTTTTTTATTTTAAATACTACAACTTTTTAAGAGAAAACCTACAAATCGTATTTAGCCAATTGAGTGAGAGCTTGATTATTCCTGAGCATAGTTGGATGTTGCCCGTTGGTATTTCTTTTTATACTTTTCAGACTTTGAGTTATACCATTGATGTTTACCGAGGTCAACAAAAAGTGGAGACTAACTTTTTTAATTTTGCCTTATATGTGTCTTTCTTTCCGCAATTAGTGGCAGGACCTATTGAACGGTCAGCGAATCTATTACCTCAATTTTTGGAGAAACACCCATTTGATTATCAACGAATTAGAAGTGGATTGTTATTGATATTATTAGGCCTTTTTAAAAAAATAGTTATAGCAGACCGATTTGCAGTCTATGCAGATCAAATCTTCGACCATCCAGGCGAGTATTCAGGAATGGCAGTTATCCTAGGCATTATCTTTTTTAGTTTTCAAATTTATTGTGATTTTTCTGGTTATACGGATATAGCGATTGGTTCAGCTAGAGTATTGGGTTATCGACTAATGGATAATTTTAAAGGACCTTATTTTACCAAAAATATTAGGTCTTTTTGGCGGCATTGGCATATTTCTTTATCCACTTGGTTTAGAGATTATGTGTATTTACCATTGGGGGGAAATAGAGTGGGGCAATATAAGTTATATCGAAACTTAGTCATCGTTTTTTTAGTAACGGGACTTTGGCATGGGGCTAACTGGACTTTTGTTGTATGGGGCTTATTTCATGGCTTCTTTTTGATTATAGAAAGACTAGGTCTCCTCAATTTTCTGAAAAAACTACCTAGCTTTTTACAAGTTAGCTATACTTTTTTGATTGTTTCTTTAGGATGGGTTTTCTTTCGGACTAGTTCTATAACAGATGCAGTATTGATATTGCAGAGTATACCTTTTGGAGAGGGGGGCTTTTTTAAGGTAAATATTTTTAAAGATATAGTTGCACAAGTAGAATTTAAAATTTCTTTGGCCTTATTGCCGATTATTTGGCTATTGCACTATGTTGAATATAGAACGAATTTAGTGGAAAGTATCTTAAATAAACCAATGTTTTTTCGGTGGACAGTTTACGTTTTACTGATATTGGTAATTCCTTTACTTGGTGAATATGGAGGGAATAAACCTTTTATTTATTTTCAATTTTAAGTTAGGGATTTAATGCCTCAGCGAATTATTTATGATTAAATTATTAACAAAAGGAAGTATTTTAATAGGGGGCTTATTTGTCCTAACCTTAGTGATAAATTGGCTGGACCCTTTGCCCTATTCCTGGGGAAGTATTCAATTGAATACTAAAACACAGTTTTTAAAAGATAAAAAAATAAATCCTCAGGCTTACTTTATTGGATCAAGTAATACGCTTCGACACATTATTCCTAATTTATTTAATGAATTGATAGAAAAAGATAGTTCCTATGCTTTTAATTTAGGTGTAGACGGTGCCCTACCACCAAAGACTTTTCATATTATTGAAAACCTAATTGAAGAGCAATCAAAAATTGATTATATTTTTTTAGAAATCAATGGATTTGACTACTTACCAGAACATTATTTTATTCCTACTAGACGAAAGTATTATTATAAATTGTCCGAATTATGGAGGAGTTATCGGTATTTATGGTCGGGCAATTTTAGACTAAAAGTTAAATTGGGAATGACGGCTAAATATATGATTGCTTATTTGGAAAATGCTTTTAAAATAGGCATACGTACTGACTTTATTAAATTTATAAATGGAAAAAACGTTTATGGTTATAGTTTTGTAGGAAAAAATAAAGATGGTTATTACCCACTAGATGACATCCATACCAAAGATGAACGAATGAAAAAACGATTGCCGATTTATCTAGAACAACTTAAAAAGGATTTTAGCGCAATCTACAATAATATCGAAACTATCAATAAAGTCCCTTATAATGAATATTTGCAGGAATTATTACTTGAACAATTAGCACTCGCCAAAAAGAAGGATATTGAAATTATTTTTCTATTAAATCCTGTTAAATGTGAATTTCATGAGGTAGCGGATATGGTGGCGCTATTTTATAGTTTGCCTGAAAGCAATAGAATAGATATGGCAAACCCGTTTGATTTTCCTGAATTTTATCAATTAGAAAATAGATGGGATGAAGGTCACCTTAACGCTGAAGGCGCAAAAAATTATACTCGAAAATTAGCGGAGGCATTTAAGAAACACATTGATGAAATTTGATGTTCCATACTAGATGGTAATCTAGTATTTATCTTGTATCATTGTATTTTTATAATTACTTAGGGGGACAAAGGTTAAAAGGTGCACAGAGACAAAGGTTTCTAAAGAGTGAAGGTCAAATGGTTAACAAGATCAGTTAGGTTTGTCCTTTGTACTTCTAAACTAGGCTGTTCAGAATTTGGGATAAAGTTCCCCTCCTTTTTGAGTGAGCAAAAATCTGAAATCTGAAATCATACATCATAAATCCATGTAGTTTTTACGGGACAGATTTATGATTTAAGATGTATGAACTATGATTCCTGCCTGCCTGCCGGCAGGTATGATTTTTTGCCCTAGAAAAACACGGATGAACAAACATCGTTTATGAACCGCAAAGTATGAAGAAGTGTAAACTTCTGAACCGTGAAACGGATGGGTTGCTGAGTGGCTTCTTATACCTGCGTAACTCTGAAAAGCCTACCTCTAACCCTCTGTACCTTTACACCCCTAAGTATTTTTTAGGTAAATCATAGTATGAACACTTTAAGTATCCTCATCCCTGCATTTAACGAAGCCAGAACTATTGAATCCATTCTCAATAGAGTGCTTGAAGTAGAATTGATTCACGATATAAAAAAGGAAATTATTATTATTGATGATTGCTCTACGGATACCACTTTTGATATTGTAAAAAAATATATAGAGGCACATCCAAAAGCAAATATTCAAGTTGCCCAACATTCAAAAAATAAAGGAAAGGGAGCAGCTATTCATACGGGTATTAAGGTAGCCACAGGGGATTATCTGATTGTACAAGATGCAGATCTAGAATATGATCCTGCTGAATTTAATGAATTATTCCAGCCTGTTTTTTACGATAATGCAGATGTTGTGTATGGATCTCGGTTTATGGGCAGTAAACCTCATCGAATCTTGTTTTTTTGGCATACGATAGGCAATAAAGTATTGACTTTTTTGTCTAATATGATGACCAATTTGAACTTAACGGACATGGAAACTTGCTATAAATTATTTCGCTCAGAAATTATCAAAAAGATTGACTTAAAAGAAAATCGCTTTGGCTTTGAGCCAGAAGTAACGGCTAAAATTGCTAGAATTCCGAAGATTAAAATTTACGAAGTAGGGATTTCCTATTATGGTCGAACTTATGAAGAAGGCAAAAAAATTAATTGGAAAGATGGTTTTCGAGCAATTTACTGTATTTTGAGGTATAATTTGTTTAAATGATAGGAGTCAGGAGTCAGGAGTTAGGAGTCAGACGACTTCAGTATTTAGTCGCTGAGGAATATCCTTGGTGGGATGCCTTTGTCGATACTTCTCCTCAAAATACGATTTATGGTAAATCTTGGTATTTACAAACCTTGCAATGTGAATTCCAAATTTTAGTAGTTGTAGACAAGCAACAAATTCTGGCAGGTATGGTCCTGACCAAAGATCGACGAAATCATTTTGCCAATCCGTATTTAGGAAAATATTTAGGTATTTATTATGCCGATTTCAACGGAACGACTTATAATCAGGAAACCAAACGCAGAAAACTAACTGATTTATTATTAACAGAAATTATCAAACTACCTACCTTCAATTATTTTTTTCATCCTCAATTTAAAACATACTTTCCTTTTCATTTAAAAAACTTTGAAAATCGGTTAAAATATTCTTATTGGATTAATTTAAAAGATCAATCCCTAGAACAAATTATTGCCAACTTTCATAGCAAATTGCGCTCAGAAATAAAATTTGCCCAACAGCAAGCATTTCAAATAACGCAAACTATTTCAGTTGATACCTTTGTGACAATCTGCGAACAAACCTTCTTGCAAAAAGGAGCAAAATTTCCTTTTACAAAAACTTTTTTAACCAATTATTGCCAACAGTTACTTACAAAGAAAGTATTACAACTGATAGGAATCAAAGATCAAGAGGGTAGGGTAATGGCTGTCGCAGGGATACTAGTTACTGCTCAAACGAGTACCTTAATTTTGAGTGGTTTTGATGAAAAAGTGATGCAGCGAGGGGCAAATGAATGGCTCATTTTCAATTGTATTGAACAAGCCAAAAAACAATCTGATTTTTTTGATTTTGAAGGATCCATGATTCCTGCTATTGAGTCTTTTTATCGAAAATTTGGAGGTGTTTATACACCTTATTTGAATATCTATAAAAATAGTACTAAGCAGTTTTTAATGGGGAAATTGCGAAGTTGGTATCGAAAATTAAAATGATAACCATTCATTTCTTGTGACTATTCGGAGATTAGGAAGGGAAACAAATAACTGCTAATTTAAAAACACCCTAAAAATACTTGATATTTGTTAAAAGAATTCTAGCAGTAAAATGAGGTGAAATGGTGGGCGATACTTTGAAAATATCGCCCACCATTTCACCTCATTTTACTAAATATGCCTACCTAGTCAATGTAATCTCCCCCGTAAAAATCTCTGTATCTCCATCAATAAAGGTAATTTCTGCCATAAAAACATAAACGCCATTTGGTGCAATTTGACCATTGAACGTGCCATCCCAACCGTGATTAAATTCACTATTGATGGTGCCATCTACCCCACCATCTGTTCCTGGTAGAGGTGATTGGTAGACTCGCTCACCCCAACGATCAAAAATTTGTAAAGTATTAATCGACAAAGCTTCTGGTCCTGCAAAAATGGTATATATATCATTTTGCCCATCGCCATTTGGGCTAAAGGCATTTGGGGTATACACTCTTCGGGTGGTAGACAAATAAACGATGACGGATGCAGTTTTAATGCATCCATTGTCATCGCTTACTGTTAGTGTGTAAGTAGTGGTACTCGTTGGTATAGCTTGAGGATTTGGACAATCATCACAACTCAATCCATCTGCTGGTGTCCAACTGAAATCAACATCAGTAGTTGCAGCAAAATCTGCTTCTAACTGTAAATCATCCCCAAGTTTTAAAATTAAATCTTCTGGTAGTTCAACCGATAAACCAGAGGCTTCTGGTAAAGTCACTTCTACATCTGTTCCACAACCCGTTGCATCTTCTACTGTTAAAGTATAACTTTCGCCTGCGTCTAATACAAAGCGATTGCTATTGCTAAAGTTAATGCCATCTACAGAATATGTGACTGCACCTCTGGCATTTAACACCCCATCAACCGTAACAACACTAGAGGTAGCTAATTCACAGATAGAGGAGCTATCTACAAAGGCTAACGCTGTTATTTCATCAGGTTCGGCAATGGTTAAATTGGTTACTTGATTACAAACGCCTGTTGCATCGGTGACTGTTAGGGTATAATTTCCGCCAGTCAACCCTGTTAAATTATCTCCTGTTCCAGTTGCTGTGCCATTATCCCATTCGTAGGTAAAAGGTGGATTTTTACCAGTTGTTTCCATAGAAATGGCTCCATCGTTCATACCAAAACAAGTCACATCCGTAGCACTTGTATTCAGTTCTATCCAACCATCCATTTTGACAATGGCCTCTTGCACCGCGACACAGTTATTGGCATCGGTGACGGTGACGGTATAGGTGCCAGGATCGAGCCTATTGATGGCAGTCGTACTGGTTAAGCCATTGCTCCATTCATATTGAATATCTCCTGTTCTATTAATGGTCGTTATTTCTATAGCTCCATCTTGACTAGTTTCACAATTGGCGAAGGTTATACCTAAATCAAAAGCAATCGGGTCTGGCGCATTGACTACTTCTGTTATAGTAATACTGGTATTTTTATCATCTGAAATTTGGATGCTGTATTCACCACCAGTTATATTTTGTAGGGTAATGGGCGTGTTTATTTGCTCTGATACGACGCTATCTACCTCGCCAGTTAAAGTATTGGTAACAATAATAGTAAAGGGGGAAGTACCACCATTAATGTCCACTATCATAGTAGTGACATCCTCTGGACAATTGAGTATCCCAACCGTAGCGGAGGCAGTCGCTTGTAAATCATCTGGACAAGAAGCAGTAGGAAAAGCACTACCTTGATAGGCGTTGACTGGTCCAACTCCTCGAATGGTAAATAAATTACCAACATTTAAGAATTGAGAATTTGGCGGTAAAAAAGGATCAGTCATATCGTCAATAATAGAAACTTCTCCAAGACAAACCGCACTATTTTCAAAAGTGAATAGAATGATTTCTTCTCCTGCGGTATATACGATATCCTGTAAAGGAGAATTCAATTGGATGGAAAAATAGTCTGAGCTTGGATTTTCTACAGGTGCTATTGCAAAACCAGAGACGGTCCAATCTCCCGTAACTCCTCTTAAACGAGTCAGTTCAAAACCCCCTGTTGCCGCGGTAAGTGTGATTTGGGCAGAATTGGTAATACTAAAGATGGCATTAAACGTAGTTTGAGGAATGACGGATACTTGATAAGTTTTATTATCAGGCAATAAAATTAGTTTTCCTTCTACCTGTGCAGAAAGTTGAGTTCCTAAAATAAACAGAGAAAAAATACAAAGGAAGTACTTGGTAATACGCATTGGTTGCCTTTATTTCGTGTTAGTTGAAAGTTTTGGGTGGGGAGTGTTGCTGGTTGCTGGTTACTAGTTGCTGGTTTTAACTAGCAACTAGCAACCAGTTTATCTAGAAAGCGTAATCGGTCCAGAAAAGACCTGTTCCGCATCATTTACTTTTATTTTTACTATATAGAAATAGGTGCCATCAGGAGATAGTGCTTCCTCATAAGTACCATCCCATCCTTCTTCATTCGTATAATTTTCTTTTTGGAAAATTTGATTACCCCAGCGATTATAAATCAGGACATTATTTTCTGGAAAGCTTTCTATATTTTTAATCATAAATACATCATTTACACCATCATTATTAGGACTAAAGCCGTTGAAAATAACGAGTCCTTCTGGATTGACTGTTACGTTTACCATAGTCGTATCGCAAATCTCTCCATTGCATAAGGTTAAGCAGAAGAAATCTTTCCCGACAAAATCTCTATTCGGTGTATAGCCAAAACAAGCATCTGTTTCTCCATCAATGCCATTTAGAATGCCTACACTTGGTTGATTACAAACATTGATAGTTAAATTTTCTGTTCCTGTTTCATCCGTATTTAAGCATTGGTCTAAAATTGGCGTATTGACGATTGTCACTAAATCCAAAGTATCTACACCATCATCCAATCCTTGAACTTTTATGAATAATTTATCCTCACAATCATTCAAAGGATCTTTAATAGTATATTCTTTTACACCTCTTGTCTCCTCTAAAATAATACTTTGGAACATCGTGTTCATCGTGCTTATTTGTATTTCAGGTATTTGACTAGAACCGCTTGGTTGTACTTGTAGTGTACCATAAATATTAGCTGTAGAGAAGCCTTGAATGACTTTTAAGTCCTCATTAACCACCCAATTAGCCTGGAAATCAAACTGATTCATTTGGATGACTAATTCTTCGATGGTAGAAAATTGGAAATCTCTTAAAGTATCATTATTAACAGACCATTGAGTTAGATTGAATGGGGCATCTCCTAATTCAAAAAGTACTTCATAAGCATAAAAAACAGACATTTGCATACATTCGCCAAACTGCATTTGCTGCAATTCTCCATCTGTGAAAAATAGAAATTCAGATAAATCCATGTCTTCAATTGGAATACAAGCGGTTGCTTGACCGTCTACCACAAAAGCATTTAGTGTATCTAACCCCGTAAAAATATTACAAGAAGGGACTTCACAAGTCGATCCAGTCATGATATTGTCAAATGTCACCGTACAACCAGAAGAACCCGTAATCGTCAATTGATAGGTAGAATCTGAACTTAATCCATCTCGGCTTGGTCCAGAGGCTTTATTTGGTTCCCAACAAAAAGAGAAGCCATTATTATTTTCATTTACCGTAACTGCAATGCTACCATCGTTATTTTCACAACCAGCAGGGGTAGTAGCAATATCAATCATCCACTCGTCTGTATTTTCTCCTGGCGTTAGGGTGAATTCTTCTGTAATACTACAACCGCTTTCTCCCGTTAAGTTGATCGTATAAAGGCTACCTTCAGCGGCAGGATTGGCCTCAAAAGTTAAGATGTTTCCTGTGCTATTATCATTTTCAAATGGACCATCTATAATGGTATATGCTGCAATATCTTCACTTAATTCTAATTGAATTGTTCGGTCACTTTCACTACAAATCAATTGATCGCCTGGTGGTGTAGTCAATCTTAAATCAGCAATTTGACTAATAACAATTGGATTGTTCTCAAAAGCAGTTTCACAGCTACTGCCTTGTACTCGAAATGCGACATTATATTCCCCTTCTTCTAAATCTGCAAATAAGCTTTCTGTTTGCCAAGTCATTCCTCCGTCTATACTATATTCTATAATATCTGTCTCATTAGCTCCTGCTGCTTGAATAGAAATAGATCCTTGTTCGTCTTTACAAGCGTTTGGAGGCGTAACGGTTAAATCCACTATTTGAGGCGCACCAGCTATAACTAAATCAATTGGTGCAGAGCCAGTAGTCGAGCAAACTTCATCTTGATTGGCTACTATAATCGTGAAATTGCCCGCACCTAAGTTATCAAATTGAGCTACTTCTTGGAAAGTAGCACCATTATCTATACTATATTTTAATGGACCTACACCACCTTCTGCAGTAATAGTTATTTGACCATTTGCTTCACAATTAGTAGGTTGTACGGGATCGATAGCGGTAATATTTGGGACAGCTATTGGCGTGACTAATAATGTATCGGAGTCCATACATTGTTCATTTTCTATACTCATTAGTATATATTGCGTCGGACCATCCGGCGTAATTTCAGGATTGGCACAATCTGTACAACTAATATTTCCGTCTGTAATCCAGTTAAAATTACCTGTCCCACCTAGTGGATTTAAAGTAATGGTTTCTCCTGTACAAATTTCTAAATCAGCCCCTAAGCTTACCTCTGGGCATAAGATAAAAATAGTCGTATCTGAAATAGTATTATCATTTGCATCAAAATGAACAAGACAAATTGTCTCACTTTGATTAAAGTGATCATCCGTTGTAATGTCAAAACAATTACTGCCATCGGTTAAGCTCGTGATAACAGTACCTTCTTGACTACATAAAGCGACTGTTCCTAAGTTGTCAGTTACAATATCTAATTCGTCTCCTATACATAAGGTTGTTGTTGCTTCTACAGGCAAGGTTACATAAATGGTGTCTGTTGGCAAATTCATGGGGCCAGTTGGCTCACCAATATTCTCTCCACAATCTGAAACCTCATTACTCTGATTACAAATAATCGTTAGGTCGCTACCCGTAGCCGCTACGGTAATTTGTTGATTGGCATTGGCATTTTCGCTATTAGGTGGATA
>CAZXYA010000118.1:0-19206 GCA_964644655.1 uncultured Saprospiraceae bacterium
CCCCAACAAGCTCTAAGCTGTAAAATCATAAAGAATAGACGATAGGTGCGATTGATGAAATGTAAATTTTGGAACTATTCCATTTTCAATTTTTATGAATTCATCATTCATCACTCATCGTTCATCATTATCATTCTCCAACTATTTTTCTATGAGTAATTTTAAAGAAAAAGCTAAAAATATTGGACGAGAAATTGTCTTATTTCTATCCAGCAAAATCTTCTTAAAAAATTTGGCAGGCATGATTGCGCTAGTCGCAGGCGTTTTGGCATTATCCTTTTTCTGGATGAATAGTTATACACATCACGGAGAATCCTTACAAGTACCGAGCTACTTGAATATGAATATCGATGAAGCCATTCAACAAGCCCAAAAACAAAATTTAAAAATCGTCGTCAATGATTCTATTTGGTCGGCTGACAAACCTGCGGGAACAATATTGGAGCAAAGTCCAAAACCTTTGTCAAAAGTAAAGGAGAAAAGAACCATTTATTTAACAATTACTAAATTCCAAGCAGAAGATAAATTATTACCGACTTTAGCAGGCAATGATAATTATAATTACTATGCCCGACGGTTAAAGCAGCTAAAAGTCAATTTAAAAATAAAAAGCAAACAATTTTCTAATAAGTTAGAAGAAAATACCATTCTATATTTATATGTAAATGACAAAAAGGTAACTGCAAGAGATTTGAAGAGTGGGGTAAAAGTACCACAAGGAGCGATGGTAGAAGCAGTAGTGACCACTAGAGGTGGTGGGCGAGTCAATGTCCCTAATTTGATTTGCAAGAAATACAGTGAAGCTGCTTTTCTTGTAGAAGGGTCTGAATTACGGGTCTCCGTAATAAAAGATGGAACCGTTCAATCTTTAGATAATGCTTATGTTTGGAAGCAAACTCCAGCTTATAGTTCAGGAAAGACTTTGGGCGTAGGTGCTAGTGTAGATGTATATGTGACGAAGCGACCACCTGCTGAGTGTAACTAAAGAACATGATAAAACAGTAGAGTCCTGATTTTAATACCTAAATTTTATGGTTTCAAATTTTAAAACGACTCTAAAAAATGCTTGATATTTGTTAAGGGAATCCTAGCGGTAAAATGAGGTCAAATGCTGGGCGATACTTTGAAAGTATCGCCCAGCATTTGACCTCATTTTACTAAATATACCAACTAAAAATTAGGGTAGTAAATTTTAGGGTGGTTTCAAAATTTCAAATGACAAAATTTGTAAGGGTTTTTAAAGGGAGGAAAATAATTTTTCTAGAAAAGTTATTTTCCTCCCTTTAAAAACCCTTTTGATTTATTTAGATTCGATGTCTAAAGAAATCAAGATTATACCAGGCCATTTCCTCAATCCCTCCTTAAAGTATAACATTTCTACCATTCCTACGTTTTTGAGAAAGTGATTCCTCAAAAAATGTTTTTTTTGACATCACTGGCGAATGAATCCCGATGAATTGAGGACAAGTTTCGCCAATACCTTGAGCAACTTTCAAAATATCTCACAGCAATATGCGATTATTATTTTCTTTAGGACTTTTAGTATTGGTTAACTTTTCCTTGCAAGCACAATTACAAGAAGCGACAATTAGCCAGAATCCAAGCATTTCCAAAGCCGCTAAAAAACAAACGAATAAACCCGCTAATGCCCGCAGTCAAAAAGGAGCAGCCCTACCGTTCTTCGATGATTTTGCTTATAATGGTCCATTTCCAGATCCTGCTATTTGGACAGATAATACGGTCTTCATCAATAATACTTTGGCGAATCAACCTATTTCTATCGGAGTTGCTACGTTTGATGGATTAGATGCTTCTGGCAGCCCTTATGGAGGAACGGGATCAGCAGATTCGCTAACTTCTATTCCTTTAGATTTGAGCGAGAATGGTGTTAAATACATGAGTTATTATGTTCAACCCAAGGGCTTAGGAGATGCACCAGGACCAGAGGATAGTTTAATTTTAGAATTTAAAAATGTGGCTGGTGATTGGATAGAGGTAGGGTCTCATGCAACTACCGTTAGAGAAGCACTTTTTCTTTCAGATTCCTTACCTACTTTTGAATTTGTTGGTCCACTAGTGATTGAAGATCCTCAATTTTGGCATGAAGATTTTCAATTTCGTTTCCGCAATTTTGCCTTCCGAAATGGGGCAGTTGACCTATGGCATGTAGATTACATTCGATTGGAGGCAGAACCAATCACTCAGAGTAATCCAGATATTGCTTTTACCAGCTTGCCTTCTAATATTTTGCGAGATTACACCAATGCGCCTTGGGTGCATCTACAAGCAGAACTACAAAATAATATAAATTCGGATTTGATTATACCAACAATGGACATTAAGCTATTCAATCATTCAAGCGACGCTATTATTAGCACTAATGAAAGTGAGTTTTTAGTCAATGGTAGTAGCGAAGGCCAAACATTACGTTTTAAACGACAGAATTTATTGACTAATGATAATAATTTAACAGATAATGGTTCACATGCATTTACGAACCCTATTGTAGGAGAATTTGCTTTCATTTTTGGAAATGAATTTCAAACATCTGATAATGTTGAAATCAAGGTAGATTGTAGCTTTGAACAGAGTAATACGGAAACAACTGCCACTCAGCGGAATAATCAAGTGAGTCGAACTTTCGAATTAAATAATTTTTATGCCTACGATGATAATTCTGCTGAAAGCGCCTATTTCGTCTTTGGTGGCAGTCAGGTGGCCGTAAAATTCACTAATTATAAAGCGGATTTATTGCAGGCTATTCGGTTGCAAATACCAAGAATCGCTAATTCCAATTTATCTAATACTGTTTTTAATCTAAAAGTTTGGCTAGAAGATTTGAATACAGAACCTGTTTATGAAGCAGAATTTCAACCTTTGTTTATTGATGATTTCGTAGATTCTTTACAAGCATTTACTACTTATGTTTTAGTCGATCCATTTACAAGAGAAGCTGCACCTGTTGAATTACCTGTTGGTGATTTTTTCATTGGTTGGGAACAAGTAACTTCTTGTACATTGGGTAGTTGTTTACCTATAGGATTTGATAGAAATACGCCTACTGCAACCAATACTATTTTCCTTAATATAGATAATAGTTGGAAAAGTATTGGAGATTTTTTCTCAGATGGGGTGGCGCCACCGTCACAACAAGGTGCGTTGATGATGCGCCCTATCGTTGGGGCAGAAGCGCCTAATGATTCGGAAACAGTCGGCATTGAAACATTAGCCTTATCTCAACTCTTAAACATTTTCCCAAATCCAACAGACGGGACGGTTAATATTAATTTGTTTGAAGGCAATTATGACGATTACCAAATCAGTATCTTTAATACGCTAGGACAGCAATTAACACAACAAGATTTAACGCCTCGAGTAGATTTAACTAGCCAAATTCCCGGTATTTATTTCTTGCAATTTATACATAAGGAGTCTTTGGCTACTGGTCATTATAAAATAATTTTAGAAAAATAATGACAAGATTATCGAGGTAGTTGACATTTTAGCCTCAACAGCTGCGCTGGCTTATTAGAGCGTCAGATTAAAAATTGATTTTAGAGGTATTATTAAAATAACTAATATCAGTTTTTAATCTAACGCTCTAAATGCTAATAAGTATAAAGCGTTAGAGCAAATTATATATGATGATAACCGAGAACTGAGCGATGATATGTATGCACTAGTAGAGAGCGAAGGACAGAGCGGATAGCATCTCTTAAGTTCTCCGTCTTCTGCTAATTTTACTACTCCCTTCTGTCAGATTTTTGTTAAACTCCTTTCTATTTTTGAAGCATTTCCTCTTTTATTGGGCATTTCCCATTTATTTTCTCAACTTTATAAAATCTTTCAGTATAAAATTTCAAAGACAATCCAGTTGGGTATGAAAAACAGTACTTTCTCTAGAAGAAATTTTTTAAAAAATTCAAGTATGGTCAGCTTGGGTTTTATAGGTTTACAAACATATTTAGCTTCCACTTTAGAAGGTTGTGTGACCTACCAAACGCCTACGACAGAGAATTTACTAAAAAATAGATACGGCGAATTAAAAATAGATCCAGAAGGTGCCTTAAACTTGCCAGAGGGGTTTTCTTATAAAATTATTGCTCGGCGAGGAGAAATGATGAGTGACGGCTTGGTACATCCTGACAAACCTGATGGAATGGCAACTTTTGCCACTAAAGATGGAAAAATTATTTTGATTCGGAATCACGAATTGATGCCAACGAATTTTTCTTGTTTTGGGAAAAACTATGAATTGCTTGATAAAGTTGATGCGAAGCACATGTATGATATGCGGAATGGTAATTTGCCTTGTAGCGGAGGCACTACTACGCTAATTATTAATGAAGCAACTTTAGAGGTAGAAAAATCTTGGTTGAGTTTAGGTGGTACCTTAAGAAATTGTGCTGGTGGTCCAACTCCTTGGGGTAGTTGGATTAGTTGTGAAGAAATAGTTGTACCACCGACAAACAGTTATGAACGAGGACATGGCTATAATTTTGAGGTGCCTGCTACTGAAGATATTAGTATGGCAGCACCGATTCCTTTAAAAGAAATGGGACAGTTCAATCATGAAGCAGTTTGTGTTGATCCTAAAACAGGTATTGTTTATCAAACAGAGGACAGAGACGATGGCTTGATTTACCGTTATTTGCCCAATACCAAAGGCAAATTGGCTGATGGGGGAAAACTACAAGTATTAGCTATCAAAGGGTCGAAAAGGATCAGTACTAGAAACTGGCAAAATGATCAAAACACGTTCTCGGTTAATCGACCAAAGAAAGTTAAATGGATAGATATAGATAATGTGTATGATTTAAAAGATGATGATTTGAGAAGGAGAGGATATATGAAAGGGGGAGCGCTATTTGCTAGGGGAGAAGGGATGTGGTTTGGTGATAATGAATTATATTTTGCCTGTACTAGTGGAGGGCATACCAAAACTGGACAGATTTTCCGTTATACGCCTAGCCCAGATGAAGGAACTAGTGCAGAAAAGAAAAATCCGGGTAAACTAGAATTATTCTTAGAACCGAATAATACCGACTTATTAAGACATTGTGATAATTTGACCGTCGCCCCTTGGGGAGATGTTGTTTTTTGTGAGGATAATGAACGCCCAAGAGCATTTGGCGTTACTCCACAAGGACGGTTTTATAAAATAGCAGAAAATGTTGGTTTCAAATCTGAATTTGCCGGTGGGGTCTTCTCTCCTTCTGGAAAAACGTATTTTGTAAACATTCAACATGCTGGTTTAACCGTAGCCATTCAAGGACCCTGGGCATCTACTGTTGATGATTCGGCAGTTTTAGGATCGTAATCCCTAAAGGCAGAGGTGATTGGTTCTGGGGAAATCATACCTGCAGGCAGGTATCAAGATTCATAAATCTTACATTATAAATCTGCCAATTAAACAAAATTAGATGGATTTATGATGTAAGATGTATGATTTAAGATTTCTCACGCAGGCTTGAAGATCATAGTCGTTTATTGAGAACTTACGATTCAAAATTAGAATTTAGCTTAATGAGTTCATAAATCAAATATCCAAAAACAAAAACATATTCTATACCCACCATCCATAAGTTTTCAAAATAGTCCGTATAACTATAATTAATATAGGTCAAGAATATTAAACCTGACCATACAATAGGAAATCGAAACCGAGTAAATAAACAGAAAACAATCGGCATCGCTACATACCAAGGATGTACGGTCGCTGAACAAAATAAATAACAACAGACCGCAAATAGCATTCGCCCAAATAATTTTGACCAATCCGTTTGTTTTTCCAATAAAGTAATTAGTATAATACCAGTCAATGCCGTTAAAGCTAAATAGGGACCTAATGTTCCAATAATATTATAGCCTCTTACTTGAAAGCCTATCCATCGAAAGAAATAATATAAACTGCCATTAAATTCAAATTTTTGAAAATAGAGATTTAAACTATCGCCAAAATTGGCGAGAAAAACACCGTTGATTAATGGGATAAACAAAGCGACTAAAGTAATCCCAATAATGGTAAAATAAGTGATTATTTTTTTCCAATTGAGTAGTAACCAATCTGTTAAAACGACTCGACTTTTAATAAAATAAATAAACCATTTGAATTGATTTAAAAAATTGAATTCCCCCTGAGTATCTCCCCCTCTAGAACGGAAATTATTATTGCTTTTATATTTTTCGGATTGCCCAATCCGTCGAATGAACAAAGGCAAAAACATCAGAGGTAATAATTTAGAAGCCACAGACAAAGCAAAAGCAACGGCTGAAAGCAGCCATCTTTTTTTCATTACTATTAACCAAATTGCTAATAATAAAAAGAAAATCATGGCTCCTTCAAAGTGAATATTGCCTGTGATTTCAATAATAATTAAAGGATTTAAAGCATATAATAAGACATTTTTGGCAGGCAATTTAAAATGCCGTAATAATTGGATAATTAAAAAAATGCTCCCAACTTCAAAAACAAACAAACAACTTTTCATCACCAAGCTACTGCCCCAAATACTATTTGGAAACAACCAAGCTGCCGTAGCAAAAATCAATTGATTGACAGGTGGATAAATCGTGAAATAATTAGGCGAATTAAGTTGTTGATATAAGTCAGTCGTTAATCCTGGGATAGTCCTATTATTTTCAATGTAATAAGTAGGCAAATGGTCAAAAGGGTTTATACCTTGGGTTAATAAGCGTCCATCCCAAATAAAACGGTATAAATCATCTGAAAAATTAGGAATGGTAAAAAGGAGTAGGAAACGAAGTAAGACGCCTACCCCAACAAAAAAAGCAAGTGTTTTCTGTGCTTTTGTAAAATAAAATACTCCTAGATAAATTAAAAAAAAAGCACCGTATAAGGTAATGAGTTGAGGAAAATCGCTGCGTGCTGTTTCATACCCTAGCATATAGACTAGACCAATTAATAATGAGCTAATTCCTAACTTTAGCATTAAATCTTTCATAATAGTGACCTGATTTTTAGGTTGTAAATATAGATAAACCAAGTCAAACACTAGATAGGGCAAAATAATTCGATTAACCATTCATTAAAAAAGCCTTGCAATTCGTCCCAACTACCTGCATTTTGCCCCAAAAATCACCATTCCCACCAGATTTCTTGCAGCTAACCACACTTTCTCATTTTTAAGTTAAATCACTCCTAACTTTGAACCATCAACTTATTTTAATAAAAACAAAGTTATGCAAATTCAAAAATTAGTTCTTAATATTTTTACTTTCTTATCCCCCTTCTTATTAACAGCACAAGAGGAATTTGTGATTAGAGGTAAAGTCATTGATCAAGAAAATACGACGACTTTGGCTTATGTCAATATTGGAATTATAGGAACAAGCCTTGGGACTATATCGAATAAAAACGGTGCTTTTGAATTATACTTAAAGGAAGATGTAAACGAAGAACAACTTGTTCGATTTTCTTATCTGGGCTATGCCTCAAAAGATTATACCATTGCTTCGCTTCGCTTGTTGAATGGACAAGCAATTTCCTTAACTAAAACAGGCATTACTTTAAAAACAGTTGAAGTTAGACCTGACTTGTTAAGTACGAAAGAGATTGGGCATGAAAAAAACAAAACGAGTCGAATGACTAATTTTTCGCTTGCTAAAAAGCCTAATCAAAACCTTGGGGCTGCTATTGGCAGAAGGTTTAATATAGGTAATAAAGCAAGCCAATTGTCTGAATTCAAATTTTATGTTGGCGGGAATAACTTTGATACGACTCGATTTCGAATCAATATTTATAACATCAAAAATGGACGCCCTCATCAATTATTAAACCAACAAAACATCCTCACTACTTTGATTCAACATCAAAAAGGTTGGGCAAGCGTTGATTTAGCGACCTATCAACTTTTTGTAAAAGAGGATGTGATTATAGCCTTAGAATGGATTGAACATTCACAAAAAGGACGAATCCTACAATTGCCCATTACCATGCCTGCTTTTGCTACGCACTTTTACAAATACGGTAGCCAAGATAAATGGAAGCGATTTCGGGGCATGTCTACCGCTATGGTTTTGACCGTCAAGCAATAATTAATTATTAAATCGAAAAAATATTTTTTTAAAATTTAAAAACCTTCTGTTATGAAAATTACTAAATTATCAATCAATCAATTTTTAGGATTAATCGTTTTAGCCTTCTTTGCTTTTAATACAACCTCTTGCATCCAAGGAGAAAAATTAATATCCGAACAAGAAAACTTCATTTTGGATTTACCCAATTTTTCTATCGTCACTTTAGATTTTCCTGCTGAAGTTATTATTACAAAAGGCGCAGTACAAAGCATCCATATCAATGCTCAACCAGAAATTTTCAATGCCATTACCAAGACCGTTAGGAATGACGAGTGGTTAATTGACTTGGCTAATTTTAGAGGTCGTTTCGAGTCGGTAACCATTGAAATAACAATGCCGAGTATTACAGGTTTGCACACTACTTCAACAGGCGACATTCAAGTACAAGACCACTTCAACAGGGTTGAATTATTAGATTTATCGGTACAAGGCACAGGTAAAATTCAACATCAAGGCGATGCTCAACAAATTGATTTAACGATAAACGGAACGGGTGATGTTACCTTAGTTGGCGAAACTGATTTTTTAAATGCTCGATTGAACAGTACGGGTAGTTTAGCTGCTTTTGATTTATCGACCCAAGAAGTTGTCTTAGTTTCAAGAGGTACAGGCGATGCAGAAATTCGAGTAGCACAAAGATTAGAAGTAAGAATGACTAGTACAGGTGATGTCATGTATAAAGGAAATCCTCAGATTATTAGTACTATTAGCGGCACAGGAGATTTGGTGGATGAGAATTAAAAGTCTATTGTCAGAACATTTTTTCTTAAACAATTTAATTCTCTGGCAAATTCCTCCGATGGATTGGAAGCATTTGTCAGAGCATAAAAAAATTAATATGAAGACTAAAAGCATCTTATTCTGTCTAGTACTGCTATGTGTATCCTGCTCCTGCATTGCTCAAAAAAATGACCAATTTCGGAGATTTATTTTTGAAACTGGTTTGAATAGACAAACAACATTGGACCAAAGATTTACAGCAAATGGTCAAACTGATTTAGGATTTCAATTAAACACCCGATTTGAATTTGGTAATAAAAATAAACTGAATCGTTTGGAACTCAATTTTTCGAAAAATTTTGTAGAACCAGATTTCACCTATTTTACCAACCTAAATCCAGAATTGCGTTATACCCATTTAAGGTCAAGCAAATGGAAAAATCTAAAAATAGGGGGTTATGCGGATATTGGCTCCTTAATTATTTTTCCACAAGGCGCATGGAAATCACCTCTCTCTTACACTCTTTGGAGTTCACTAGGTATAGCAGCTAAATGGCAAAAACCAGTAAGTATTGGGCGAAAAAAGCTGCAATTGTCTATCGAAGGGTCGCTTCCTTTATTAAGCTACGTTATTCGCCCTGCTTATGCACAACCTTATGCAGATAATTATTTGGTCGATGGCACTTTTGATTTTGACCGAGAAGGAATGGGTAAATATTTACTCAAAAGTGGTCAACTTAAAACCCTGAATCAATTTAATAATTTCAAGGCAAAAACAACACTCACTATGCCGTTTGGCAAAAAAGGACACCAAATAGGACTGAGCTATGATTGGTCCTTACTTTGGAAAGGAGGCAATCAAAAACTATGGTTCGCTCAACAACAATTATCTCTTAATGTAAAATTCAATCTCCATGCAAAATAAAATCTTTCTTTTTATCAGTTTAAGCACCAAATCAAAATTATCTACAACTAATTTTGGCTTCTTTTGTCCGCTATTTTTGTTAAAAATACTCGCTATAGCAAAGGCTATGTCTACGTTTTTTGCCTCAATAGCGAAAAAAATAATTCCAAAATTTTACTTATACATTATTTCGATTTGGTACTTATGTTTTTTGTTAACTGCTTGTGAAACAGCATTTATTCCCGAATTAGAAAATACGCCTCAAGCCGTCTTTGATGAAATGTGGCAACATGTTGACGAAAACTATATCTACTTTGATTTAAAACAAGTCGATTGGGAGGACCAATACGATAAATATGCTCCAATGATTACGGCAGACATGTCAGAAGATGCCTTATTTGAAGTTTGTGATAATATGTTACAAGAATTAAAAGATGGGCATAATGTATTAGCCAATAAGAATAGAACAAGTGCTTTTGATGTCAAAGAAGGATTTGACGTAAATTTTGATTTAGACCTTATCAAAGAACAGTATCTCCATAATGAATTCGCTGAAACTGGATTTTTTACCTATGGAGTTTTGGATAATAATATTGGCTATGTTCACTATGCAGATTTTAAGGGGGCCCGTAGAATAGCCGAAGTAGTAGAATTTATGAATCAGCAAGGCGTTGATAAACTCATCTTTGATATAAGAAATAATGGTGGCGGCTCTGGTCAAGGAGATGTTGTCTCCTATTTTATTGAAGAATCGACTAAGGTTGGTTATATTATTGAAAAAACAGGGCGTGAACATCAAGATGTTTCCCCTCAATTATCTTTCGTGGTTGAACCAGCTGATTTTTCTTTTGATAAACCTGTTGTATTATTAACCAATCGAGGTAGTTTTAGTGCGTCTTCCTATTTAGCTGCCATGATGAAACCCTTACCCAATGTGACTTTAGTCGGGCAAATTACAGGTGGCGGTGGTGGCGGCGCTGCGACTTTTCAATTACAAAATGATTGGGCGGTTACTATATCCATTAATACTTTTTTAGATGCTAATTTTGAAGATATTGAAAGTGGCGTTCTGCCTGATATTGACATTAATAATGATAAGGCGGTATTGGAAAACGGGGTTGATGAAATGTTGGAACGAGCAATTGAAATTTAGAGAAAAAACATTTCTTTTTATGTCCAAAAACAAATGCTAATCTATTGAAAGCCCTTCAGCCAATCATGGATGGCTTTCACCATTTCTTTCGTTGCCGTTCGAGGCCAATTGATATGTGATAATTTAGGGTCTGTTGTGGCTTTAGTCAAGGTCAAAGTGGATAAAGAACTTGTACTTTTAAATTTCTGGTACAAGTTTTTTATTGCTGCTTTAGGTGCCATTAAATCGTCTTCAATATCAATTGCCATAATGGGAATTGGCACTTTTCTCATCGCTATTTCACAATCCAACTCATCGCCTATTATTTTATAATTTCCTGTTTTGCCTGTATATCCCCATTCTGCTGCTTGCTTTTGCGTCGTGTAGTAGCCTCCTATTTTCAATTTTGGAAATAGAGCCATCACTTTACCAAATAAGGGTAATACTACATACACTAATAATTTCCGTCGATAATAATGAAAGCCTGACCAACCTTTATAATACACATTCGGAGAGCCAATCATTGCTAACCCAGCAAAACTACTTGGGTATTTGGCGACTGCTAAACTGGCTGCTTGCCCACCTAAGCTATGTCCTAAAATAAAAATTTTGGCGGTAGGATTTTCCTTTTTTAAATAATCAGCAAGGGCTTTTAAATCGTTTATCATTGCTAGGAATCCATAGTTGTTTTCTTTGTCTGGACGGACGGAGGATAAGCCATGTCCTCGTAAATCTACGGTGACTACGGTGATGCCTTTTTCACATAGTTGTTGGGCGAAATGTTTGTAATAGGTGGCTTTTACGCCGAAGGCTGGGTAGAGTATTAGGGTTGGGGTATTGGGGGTTTTTGCCTTGAAGGTGGTGATTCCTAAGCTTGTATTATCTGGTAGCTTTAAAGTAGTTTGAAATTGATTGGTCATTGAGGCAAATATAATCAATCGTCCGATGTTTTTATTATACGTCAAAATTAAGAGATCAGCGATACTATATATTCTGTTAATGTTTTCATATTCTTTTTCAAGAATAATAACCGTTTTAGGCTATTTTTACAACTTTATTGCCCAGTTTTAAAATCTCCTAAGTTTTCAGTATTTTTATTTTATTTTTTTGAAAAGGGATAAAATAAGTTTATTTAAATTTTACCTCACCCGCCTCACAAACTCGGTGAAGGAATTTAAGGGGAGAGAAATTCTTAGTAATTTCAACGTCAATTTCAAAAATCAAAATCAATAATAACTTCAATTTCCGCCGAAGTGGTTTAAAATTGAAAATGGAGAATTTAAAATTAAATTTTACTTAGTATCTTTGGCAGAAATTATTCAATCAACCTCTAAATAATACTACTTCATAAGTGTTATCATTATTTCGCACCAATCAAATTGCCTTTAGCATATTGCTTCTTGCCTATGCACTCATCCTAAGACTATCTTATTTCTCGGGAAATATCCCTACCGATATGGCAAGTGATGGGATTCTATCTTTATTAGTAAAAGGTTATATAGGAGATAGTACGATAGGAACAGGTATCATTACTTTGTTGGTCGTTTTTGTGCAAGCCCTATTGATTAATAATTTAGTCAACAAATATCGTTTATTTAGAGAAACGACTCTTTTCCCCGGCCTTTTTTATATTCTATTGGTTAGCTGCATCCAAGATTTTCTTCCTTTGTCAGCTGTACTTTTAGGAAATACTTTTCTAATTATAGCTATCACAAACTTATTGAGTATTTTTAAGAATGCAAAATGTGCAGATGCTATTTTTAATGTAGGTTTTTGGGTAGGGATAGCCGCACTTTTTTATCATGCTTTTGTACTTTTCCTCTTTTTAGGATTATTGGGTTTAATTGTCCTACGATCATTTAAATTCAAGGAAGTCATCGTGCTCATTAGCGGCTATTTATTACCATTCATTTTTATTAGTGTTTATTATTTTTGGTATAATGAATTTCAATCATATTGGCAAACCTATTTCTTAGAACAATTTAATTTCTTAGCGTTTCCACCCTCTCGGGGATGGAATACTTATTATAAATATATAATACTGGGTTTACTAATAGTTATGGGCGTGTTTAATAACTATACTTTTGAAAAATCGTATAAAATACGCAATTACATGAATATCTTTTATACCACATTAATTATTTGTGGCTTGACTTTTATCTTTCAAGAAAACATCCAAATCAGCCATTTTTTAATTATTGCCACGCCACTTTCCATTCTATTAGCAGCCTGTTTCTTAGCCATGTCTAAAACAACCGCAGAGTTTGTCCATCTTTTTATTTTCATTGCGATTATGCTATTTCAATTTGATGTTTTCACGTTTTAGAGTCGCTAAAAATCATCCACCGTAGTTTTCAGCCAAAGTTGCAACACCCAATAAAATGCCATTATGCAAAGCATGGAAAAGTACGCCATACCAAAAACCCCAGCCAACTCGAATATAACCCAACATAATACCTAAAATAAATTGGGGTAAGACTAATATAGGCATTAAATAAAATGGGACTTCCGCACCAAAATTTGATAGATGTATGGCTGCGAAAATAATAGTAAACAGCCAAAAAATTAGCTTAAATCGTTTATTCCATAATAAGCTAATAGGGAATCTAAAAAAAAATTCTTCAATTATAGGCGCAGCAAGTACCGCCATAGAAAATAGGACCAATGGCTGATCAAGCAATTCCATTATCTTATGATCCATTTCTTCAATGCCTACCAGTCCTATAATGCCAGACAAGGGAATCATTAATAGAAAATCTAGGGCTAATAGATAAGGAAAAACTTTCCATGGTCGCTCTAAAAAAGATCCTGGTAATGGATTTAATCTAGGATTTTTCACAAAAGCAACAAAGTCTTTCCAAACAGATAAAAGGGATATTTCCAAAATAAATGGGTATTAAGTGAAGAATTAAAATTGGTTATAGGTCTAAGGTTGCAGGTGTCGGGTGTCAAGTTAGATAGACAAACATCAAATTATCTACTAGTTGCAACTAATTCACATTCAATCTATTACAACGATAGAGATATTGACCGCAAGAAGACATTGAGGTACATCGCACCACCTACATTTGTATCCTTGGTGTTCAAAAGAATCCCTAAGGACCACCTTTTTCGTTGTTTTAAAAAGGTGGTCGGTATTAGATACCTTAAATTACTCATTCATCTTATTGACTCCTCATCTTATGAATTACAACTTAACCACTCGAATCGTCTCAATTTTGGTATCACTTACTAGTTCTAAAATAAAACAATATCCTTCTAACTCTATTTTAACTCCTTGTTTCGGAATAGTTTCTGTAGTCGTCACTAAATAGCCAGAAAGTGTATGATATTCTCCTTCTGGAAAATGAAGCACCTCATATTTTTCATTAAGATAGTCAATCTCTAATCGACCAGAAAGCAAAAATTCTTTTTCAGAAATTTGCTGTTCGATGTAGTCTTCTTGATCATGTTCGTCTTCTATCTCTCCAAAGATTTCTTCGACTATATCTTCCAAAGTGATAATGCCTGCGGTTCCTCCAAATTCATCTACGACACAGGCGATACTTACTCTACTTTTAATAAATAAATTCATCACTTCTTGAACCCGCATTACTTCTGGAACAAATGGAATATCTAGAACTATATTTTTTAATTGTTTCGGTTTACTTAACATCTGTTGATGATGAACGTAGCCTAGAATATTATCCATATCACCATCCGTCACTATGATTCTCGATAGTCTAGAGGATTGAAACAAAGCTAATAATTCTTCAATACTAGCATTAATATCTATCGCTTCTATTTCTATTCTAGGAACTACACATTCTTTCACTTTTACTTGTCGAAATTCTAAGGCATTTTGAAACAACTCTTTATCTATTTCTTCATCCGTATCAGAAGAAAAAGAAGCTTCTATAAAATGGGCTAAATCGACTCTAGTAAAAGCATTATCTACTTTTTCTACAGGCGTTTTTAGGACATATTTTAATAAAAGGTTAGACAATTTAGTCATAAACCAAGAAGGAACACCTAACAAAAATTGAAAAAATCGAAGTGGGTAAGCTAAAAAATAAAGGATATTATCTGCAAATAATCTAAATATAGTCTTCGGTAAAAACTCTCCAAAAATTAATACAACTAAGGTGGTAACAATGGTATTAATAAATAATTGAAGTGGTTCACTTGGTATAAAGGAACTCATTAAAGGCGTCAATAGCTTGGTCATCAAAGTCGTAAAAACAACTAAAGCTATACTATTCCCTACCAGCATAGTTCCTAAGAAATGAGCTGGTTGATCAAAAAAATTAGCCAAAATTTTTCCTCTTCTAGCTCCCCTTTTCCGCTTTAATTCCACTCGTAGTTTACTAGAGGAAATAAAAGCTATTTCAGAACCTGAAAACAGGGCGGATAGTGCTAAAAAAAATATAATGGATAAAACTAAAGAAATAGTCATGCTAGAATTTAGCGGTTTTTATAATATCGAGCATATAAAAAAGTAAAATGAGCTAATGAGATTAGACGTTCATGAGAAAAATCGGCCTCATTAACTCCTAATTTTAAGTACCTGAGCAGAAATATTCGACACTTTTTGAGGATACTGAGTTAATGAGATTTATGAGCTAATGAGCCTAGTATTTGGTCTAAAATGCTTTGTTTACCTCATTTATCTTATGAACTCATCAACTCATTACCCTCTTTCTAAAGTGTCGATTAATTTTGTACAAGTACTTATCAGACTTATAACCTCAAAAAGTGTCGATTTTATATATGGAGGTACTTAAGTAGTGCAATATACTTGATTCTTTCCAATGATACCTAATCCTACTTCAAGATTCTAGAGGTCACCCGTCGTCCTGCAAAGGCAGGGAAGGCAGCACATACAAGAATGAACATTTGTCTTTTTAGCTGTTTAAAATTTGAACACGCTTTAAATAAAAGATTTAATTTCTAAACTCTCCCAATTTTTAATTAATTTACCTTTTTTTTAAAAAAATCCTTTTTTGGCAAGGATTTAAGTACCTAAGTAATTATAATATTTCAGGTAATTGGGTTAACTATTTCTAAATATAGCTCAAAAAGTATAGACATACTACTGTAAACAAAAGTTTATTTATATTCTGTTCGTCGGCTTCGCCGACTCGCAAGAGGGATTTTTAAGGGTGAGCAAATGAATAGACGAGTTAACTTGAAGTTGAGATTGAGATTAAAGCTGCAATTGATATTATAAAAAATTAGAATTGTACAGCTCTGAGAATTTAGATGTGAGTTTTTTTACTCTTGCATCAGTTCTAATTATCCGTAAATATTTACTATCAAAATAGGAAATAAAAACCGCCTTCACCAAGACAGTTTTATTTCATATATTTTCTACAAATACAACCAATTTAACTTTATTCATGTTAAAGTTTAAACATTAATTATTATCTTTGGTTATTATCTTTTTAATAATGAAGTAGATAGCACTTTAAAAATTTAAAACACTTAATACGCCATCCTTTATTAAAAGGATACTTTGGTTGTTCTCACAATAAAAAAATAGCTTATGGAAACCAACTCTTTATGGTTCCTAGAAAATATCGATGTTACTAGCATTTTCTGTCCACAAAAATTAGAAGGAGGAGCACTAGATAAACATGTTCAAAAAAAATATAGCAAAGGTGAGTATATTTATATTCCTAATGAACATGCTGACCAAATCTATTTATTATCAGAAGGTCGAATAAAAATAGGTGCTTATGGGGACGGTGGAAAAGAAGTAACTAAGGCTATTTTAACAGCAGGAGAAGTTTTTGGAGAATTATCATTAATAGGGGAACAAAAAAGAAGGGACTTTGCTTATGTGATGGAAACAACAACTGTTTGCACTATTTCTGTCAACGAGATGAAAAGTTTAATGCGAGAACATAATGGCTTGCAGTTATTCATTATGAAAATAATGGGCAATCGAGTCTTAGATATGGAACAGCGATTAGAATCTTTAGTCTTCAGAGATTCTAGAACCCGCATTATTGAATATTTAGAAAATTTATCCAAAAAAAAAGGACAACGAGTAGGTTATGAAACCGTTGTACGCCAATTCTTAACTCACCAAGAAATTGCTAATCTAACGGCCACTTCCCGACAAACTGTAACGACCGTTTTAAATGAACTTAGGACAAAAAAGATTATCACTTTTAATCGAAAACGATTATTAATAAGAGATATGAATGCTTTGACTAAAGAAGTCAAACCACAGTAAAGTAGATCATGGGAACGGTTCAAAAATAACTTTACATTTTAAATGTTGCAACTTATTGATTGTCAGTAGTGATTTTAATTTTAATTGTCATTTTAATTTTAATTCATTCCATACCTATCAATTTTTTTTGAAAAATTAGTATTTTTATACTAATTTTATTTTCTTTGTGCAATATTGTACTGTTTTACATTAGAGATAGTGCAACAAGCTTAAATATTTCAATGGCTTCTAAATCACTAGAATGCTACTGAAGATTTCCTTATGAATGTTAAAAATAAATTCACATTTTTAAAATTATCAATTCGTTTTTAATTTTAATTCATTCCTTACATCATCCTTCAAATTTAATATAATGAAAGAAGCAGTAATTGTATCTACCGCCAGAACAGGAATTGGTAGAGCGTATAAAGGTGCATTTAATAATACTAATGGACCAACTATGGCTGGACAGGTTATAGCAGAAGCAGTTAAAAGAGCTAAAATTGATCCCGCAGAAGTAGACGACTGTATTATGGGTTGTGCGATGCAACAAGGAACAACGGGGCAAAATATGGGAAGATTAGCTGCTTTAGCTGGTGGGTTACCTGTAACAGTTGCGGGTATGACCATTGATCGCCAATGTTCTTCTGGTATGATGGCTATTGCAACAGCTGCAAAACAAATAATGTATGATGGAATGTCTGTAGCTGTTGGTGGTGGTATTGAATCTATTAGTTTGGTGCAGAATGATAAAATGAATACTTATCGAGCTATCGATAAAGGTTTAGTAGCAAAACATCGACATGTTTATATGCCTATGTTGCAAACTGCGGAAGTAGTAGCAAAAAGATATGGCATTACTAGAGAAGCACAAGATGCTTATGGCTTACAAAGTCAACAAAGAACAGCAGCTGCACAAGCGGCAGGCAAATTTGATGATGAAATCATTCCTTTTACAACAACCAAAGGAATTTTTAATAAGGCAACGAAAGAAATAACCTATGAAGAGGTAACGCTAGGCAAAGATGAAGGCAATCGTCCTTCAACTACCGCCGAAGCATTAGCTGGATTAAGAACAGTAGTGGAAGGTGGGGTAATTACAGCAGGAAATGCGAGTCAACTATCAGATGGATGTTCTGCAGCCATCTTAATGGACGGCAAACTAGCAGAGCAAAGAGGTTTATCCCCATTAGGTGCATATAGAGGCATGGCTGTAGCGGGTTGCGAACCAGACGAAATGGGTATTGGTCCAGTTTTCGCTATTCCAAAATTGTTGAAAGCAGCAGGCTTAAAAATGAGTGATATTGGTTTATGGGAATTAAACGAAGCTTTTGCTGTACAAGTATTGTATTGTCAAGAACGCTTAGGCATTCCTAATGAATTATTAAACGTGAATGGTGGAGCTATTTCCATCGGTCACCCTTATGGTATGACAGGTGCTAGAATGGTCGGTCACGCTTTAATCGAAGGTAAAAGACGAGGTGCTAAATATGTAGTTTGTACGATGTGTGTTGGTGGTGGTATGGGTGCCGCTGGTCTTTTTGAGGTTTATTAAGCTTCTTTTTGTCAGTTTTTTGGAGTTTGGCAAAAATCATACATCTTAAATCTTACATTATAAATCATAAATCCATCTAAATTAAAATATGACAGATTTATGATTCCTGCCGGCAGGCAGGTAAGATGTATGAACTATGATTTATGATTTTACCCAACAATTTATCATCGCCAATTTTCGGTGGTAAAACATTTATAATATAAATAAAAATGGGTTGGTATCTTAGGATACTAACCCATTTTTTATGATAATTTAACTCACTCTTTATATCAAGATTCCGCTAGTCCACCGTTATACTAAAGAAATGTTTCTTCTATTTAAAATAGTCGGTATCTTTACGCTAAGTACTGTGTAACATTAATTTCTTGTAATTACTTAGGTGTCAGGGCAAAAAGCGACAAGCAAGCACGTAAACTGGCCTTAAAAAATGCAGGATGCTATTTTTTTAGCACGATTTCCCTGACCCCTGAAATCTGACTCCTAAGTAGTTACAATTTCTTTATATTTTGCTTGGCTACTTCGCAGCCAAGCAAAAGGGATTTTAAGGGAGCGAAAATTTGATTTTTCCAATGGAAAAATCAAATTTTCGCTCCCTT